>CBDUCT010000011.1:0-21155 GCA_965365715.1 uncultured Cyclobacteriaceae bacterium
TGGCCTCCCGCTGTATCTCAATGCCGCATTGAACCGCCTCGGTTCCATTTTCGAATACCGATAACAATCCATCACCAAGTTCCTTTACGATCTTACCGTGGTACTGTTCAATAAATCGTTGGTGTATCTCCCTGTTTGAATTGATGGTTTTAAAAGCTTTCTCTTCATCTTCTCCCATCAGGGAAGTATACCCGACAATATCGGTGAACATGATTGCAGCTAACTTTCTTGTAGTAGAGGAAGGCCTGCTTACATGTAAAGTGTGGCGGCGGTGTGGTTCTTCTGCCATGGTTGTTTTATTTATATCCTAAAAAAACACCAGCACTTTCCTATATTTATTCAATTTACAAAAAACCAATTAATATATTAGCAAATCAATATATCAAAAAATGAATCATCTAGTATCATTCGATTAGCAAAATTGAAATTGGGATCCAAAATTATAAGAAATATTATTATGTTGCTCCAGGAATGATTTGTTTAGAGAAGTTAAAGGTTAATTTGCCGTTTTAACATTCTCGTTTAGTGCGTCTCGTACCTTTTTCTTCTCATTTTCTAACAATTCATAAAATATAAAATCGAATTGACTTTAAAGTTTCATTTCAATTCCACTTTTTGTAATATAAAAAAACCTAAGACCCTCATGTAACCTTTTCCACATGCTGAAGTAATCAATCTGAATAAATGGAAAATCTGGATCATATTATTACAGACGAGGCTTTAATGCTGGAGATAAAAAGTGGGGACCTTGACAAGGCCTCCAAGCTTTACGATAAGTACAGCAAACTGTTATATAATTATTTCGTGAAGTTGTCACAGGATAAGGATGCCGGGTATGATATGATGCAGGATACTTTTCTGAGAATGATCAAATACAAACATACATATAGAGAAACGGGAACATTTAAAACCTGGATATTCCAGATCGCCCGTAATGTATTCCGGGATTATTACAGGAATCAAAAGAAGATCATCTCCTCAACAATGGATATTAACCTGGTGGGTGAAATTCAGATGAAGGAGGAACAATCTGATCAAATGCACAAGTCGACACTTTTGCACAGATCGATGCAGAGATTACCGGAAGATTCCAGGGAAATACTGGTGTTAAGCCGGTATAAGGACCTGAAATATCAGGAAATAGCCGAAATAATGGACCTGTCTGTGTCACATGTGAAAGTAAAGGTATTCCGCGCTATTAAAAAACTGCGCGAATATTACTTTGAACTGGATAAAGTCTAGAATCCTATGAAAAAACCAAAATTAGAAGAGATGAACAGCCTGATGATTGACCATATCGATGGAAAGTTGACCGGCGAACTTGGTAAATATGTTGAGCGGCATATCGAAAAACACCCCGAGGCATTGCGGGAATATAATGAGCTCAAGGAGGTGATAGAGCTTCTGGATACTGATGGAAACCTTGAGGTTCCAGAAAAGGGGAAAGCTGATTTTCTGAAAATGCTTGAGGAACAGAAAGGCATAGCAAGCAAAACCGGAAATATTAGAAAAATATACTGGTTAAATAAAAACACTTTTTACCGGGTGGCTGCTGCGGTTACTCTGGTATTGGTGGGGTACCTCGGAAGTTTGTGGGTGGATAGTTTTCGTCAGTCAAATTTTCAGGCACTTGAGAATGAATTGAATGACATGAAAGAACTTGTTATTAAAACCATGATGAAACAAGAATCTGCCAGTGAACGGATACAGGGTGTTTTGACGGTGAATGAATTGACAGAGCCGGATGAGGAAATTTTAAATGCATTGATCACTACTATGAATTATGATGACAATGTAAATGTAAGAATGGCTGCACTTGAGGCGCTTACAAATTTTGCTGAGTATGAAATGGTAAAAAATGCTTTTATACAGGCATTGCTTAACCAGGATAATCCAACTATTCAGATCAAACTGATCAGCATTCTGGTTAACATGGAAGAAAAGCGTGCGGTCGATCCAATACAGAAAATGATCGATGATGAAAAGATCTCAACCTTCGTCAAAGACGAAGCACAATACGGATTATATCAATTATTGTAATAAAATATTAGCTAATAAATACTGTCAAAAATTCAAATAGTTTAAAATTGAAATTAAAAGAAAAATGAAAAAGAAAATAATATTAATCGGGATTGTATTCTTGTTTTCTTCAACACTTTGGGGGCAAGAATATAAATTAAAGGTCAGTGGTAGCAAAACACTGTATGTTCAGGAATTGAATCATGTTCTTATAGAAGGATATGAGGGTACTGAGATCGTTTTTTCAACTGAATCGGAATCCGCGGGAGATCCTGAGAGAGCAGAGGGATTAACCGCCATAAATGCCATGGGCTTAAAGGATAATTCAGGTATCGGCCTATCTGTAACCGAGTCCGGTGAAAGTATAGACGTTATACCGCTTTCACGAAGAAGCGACCGGAAATATCTTATTCAAGTTCCTAAAAATGTTAAGATTAAGTACGAACATTCAACACCCTATGGAAGTCAACTTAAGGTGAAAAATGTGGGTGCAGAAATCGAAGCATCAACCAATCACAATGCAATTTTTCTAGAAAATGTAACGGGGCCCGTCACCATCAATACAGTTCATGGCAATGTGGATGCCATCTTTACGACTGTAAACCAAGCCAGTCCAACATCCATCATATCTGCCCATGGTTTGATCGATGTTACCCTTCCTGCCAATACCAAGGCCAATCTCTCGATG
This sequence comes from uncultured Cyclobacteriaceae bacterium, assembly GCA_965365715.1. Taxonomy (GTDB): domain Bacteria; phylum Bacteroidota; class Bacteroidia; order Cytophagales; family Cyclobacteriaceae; genus JAGTVG01. Next base: position 2,708 of record CBDUCT010000011.1, read on the forward strand.
GATTCGAATTGGGGTGAGTTGTATACCGATATGACCATAGAAATGGAGAAAAGCGATGACGGATTGAAGACCTATTCCTCAAATGTCAAAGGAACGATTAATGGCGGCGGTGTAAACATAAAACTTTCTTCCGCTCACGGAAATATTTACCTGAGAAAGAAAGGGTAATAGTCTCACAAAATCAAAGCTTTGTGGTTTCCCCATTCGTATTCACGGGACAATCCCGGGTGCCGGTGGACATGGAAACCACAAAGCCTCAAAACAATTAAGATCCGTAATTAACAATCCGTATAATGAAAACATATATCCTGATAGTACTATTGGTATTTGTCGCCGTCCAGGTATTCCCTCAATCCAATATTCAGAAAACGGTTGAGCTTAAAAAAGGTCAGAGAGTTAATATTTCAATAGATGATGCCAACCTGATAAACATCAGAGGCTGGGATGAAGATCATATGGAGATCAGTGCAAAAGTACTGATCAACAATGGTAATAATGATGATGCTTATCAACTGGAAGCGGTTGAAAAAAGTGGTATCATCTATATCGAAGGTTCTATTCAGAAAAAGAATGAACTACCCCGAATGATACAGATAAAAAAGGGAGGCCAGGTATACTCGTTTAATACTGATGACAGCAAAGGCCCTGAGATCGAGAAATTTTATCAAGAACATGGCCGGGAAGGAATCGAATGGACTTCACATGGCGTGATGTGGGATATTAAATATGAAATCAGAATTCCCAATAACACAGATCTGGAAGTAAATTCCAGGTTTGCCATGATAGATATCGACGATTTTGAAGGTAATATTCAGGCCAATTCGAAACACGGGGGGGTGGATGTTGCAGTTGAACCTTCGCGGAAGGTAGATTTCAATTTAAAGTCAGGCTGGGGTGAGATATTTACTGATCTGAACCTGACTTTTGATGCAGGCTACAGCAGGGATCATAGAGAAATCACCTGCAGTTTGAATGGTGGAGGTAGATTGTTTGCAGAGTTGGAATCAAAGCATGGGAATATATACATCAGGGAGGCGGGAAAGGAATAGAAATGCTGGCTACCATTTCGAAACTTCCTTCTTGACTTTCCGGATCCATTTCTGTACATCTTCGACCGAAATGATATTATAGATGAGAATCAGACGGTCTATTTGTGCACTGGCTTTTCTATAAGGGCTGGTCGTACCATCGGCATGTTCGTAGGCAAAGAAGGGCTCATTTTCTAACAGGAATTTACGGGTTGCTTTGATATCATATTCCTTAAAGTAAATTTCAAGATAATCGATCATGTCCAGGTAGACTTTCTGATGTAATACAGGCATGGATTGAAAAGAGTATTTAAAAACAGGATTAAAAGTTTTCCAAAGTAAGCCCCTCATTTTCTCAGTGGATAAAACTTTAAATAATACTTCTCTTTTAAAATTTTCCCATGTTTCATTTCCCGGTTTCAGAAAGGATGCATTGAATAAATACCTCCCCGAAAGGGTGCCCTCCCCGGCACTGACTTTTGCCATCATCTGTGGATAACTGAAATATAAATAAGGGGCCCATCGCATAGCTTCTGCCTGAACGGATATGAACTTTTCAAGGGTTAAAGTATCCAGAAGTTCAAAAAAATAGGCAGAGTCATTTGAGTTTGCAACCGAATATGCATTACTGAAAATCTCATCTTTTATATCCTCTTGTGGAATGCCTTTCAAGCTATTTCGAGCGTAAAGGTTTACAATATCTTCCGAGCCGTCGGTAAAAACATAACCAAATTGCTCTGAATTACTTACTGATGAAAGCTGATTGAAGAATGGAGTAGCCTCAGAAAATCTTGGAAATATAAAGAAACTGGAATCAGGGTAGATGAAACCGTAATCATTAAAAATCTTTACTCTGGAGTATCCTTCAGAGAAAGGCCCGATTTCATCGAAGATAATTTGATTATAATCCTCAATTTCATTACCACCCAGATCAAGCCATAGATATCGATCCTCTTTTTTGGCAAATGACTTCCCTGAATGATAATTTTTGGCCTGATCATATACAGGCTGTACCACTAGAGCCCCGCTTGTGTCAATAAATCCATATTTAGAATCAACCAGTATTTTTGCCCGGCCTTCTGAAAAGTGTGAGATTTCGACAACGTCATCCCTTAGGTCCAGCAAGAGAGAATCATGATAAAGAAAAGATCGGCTCCGATCATCAAAAGCAAGCCAGTAAGTGGCACTCCCTGAATTTATCATTCTGATTTCATTGTAATCAAACGGCACGGTCACATTTCCATCTTGCTTAATAACACCCATCTTACCTGTAAAAGAGATCTCTTTCCCCTCAGGCCAGTTGTTAAAAACCAGGTATCCCTCTCCAATCCCGGCAAGGGTATAATTCTGAAATGTCTCGAATATTATATCAAGGGTTGGGGGAATAACCTCAATCCCCTTAGAATCAATAATCCCGTATTTCCCCGTGAATTTGACTTGCCTTTCAGAATCATTGAAATTCAACCTCTCATACTTGCCCAAACCAATGACTGTGAAATTCGAGGATTTCTGAAAGGGTTCATAATAGTCGTATTTTGGAGATACTACGACACTATCTCTGACGTCTTTAAATCCGATCTTACCTTCCTCAATATATGGATATATACTGTCCTGTCCCTGAACCTTATTACAGGATTGTGAAAGTAGAATAATTATCAACAGGAGCCATCGCATACTTTGAAGTTTTAATATATGAATTTGATAAATGGCCTCCTCAAAAGAAAATAAAACACCCAATTCTTTTATGTAATGTATAATTGGGTGTTTTATATAAGTTGAAAATTATTCCTTCAGTTTATTCAGTTCTGCTTCGTAATAGGATAAATTGGGTTTCTGGTTTTCCGGCAGGTTTTCAATGGCCATTTCCCAGTATTTGATGGCCTTTTTCTTATTATCGACTGCAGCATATCCCCTCGCAAGACCAACATATGTTGTGAAGGTCTCATCCGGGTGTGATTTATGGTTATATTCGAATACTTCCAGGGCTTTTTCATTCCGACCCTCAGCAATCAAGGCCCTGCCATATTGATGGATCTCAGCCACTGAAGCAGCCGGATTCCTGATCGCTTTATCCATTACCTCGTCAGATTCTGAAGTATTGCCCATAGCCTTTAATACATTGGCCTTAGCCTGAAGGGTCTGGAAGTTCTCCCGACCAATAAAAGGGGCAGAAATAGCATAGTCTGCCCAGGTAAGTGCTTCATCAAGATTTATATTGTTCTGAACACAGAAATTAACTGCCTGTACCCAGCTCAGATAGGTAAACCCCGGAGATGACCGTAATTCATCACGTATTTTAGCTAGATATAGTTCATGTATATCAGGAACTTCGATCTGAAATGGAACTTTCTTATTTTCCCATTTTAAATAAGCCGTACATGATCCGAGTTGCCTGTTCTCAAATCCGTAGGTTAACCACTCATTGAATTCACAATCCTGTGGACTTACATCAACCCGTAATGCATCCTCTTCCGGATTATAGAAGTAGCTGCCCCAGGAACTATAATTTTTGGAAAAGATCAAAGTCCACCTACCCGTTTCATTCGGTATGATATGAAAGCCATAGTGGCCAGCCGGAAGGCTCTTTCCCTCGATCTCCACATCATGAGATACAGTGAACACGGTATTTTCATTGGCCCCGGCGCGCCATGGTGATGCTTCTGCAGAGCCGAATCCAAGATTTAGCATGCCCCATGGAACAAGACCGCCCCATATCTTGCCGGTCCTGTCTTCACCTGTTGGACTGGTAACATCGGGGCTGTTATACTTAAAGTTTGCTTTTACCAATCCCATCCATTGTGAAACATTGGCTTTTTGATTACCTCCTCCGGGCGGTAAGGTGATGTTTTGTGAGAAGCCCTGGAGGATAACCAACATTACTAAAGATATTGTTAATAACCCTTTCTTGTGTTGATTCATAATTTTTGGTTTTTGTTAATATTGAGTTAAGGATATGCTTCCAACTTAAATATATGGTCATTTAATTAAAGTAGAAATTATAATAATATGGGCGGCAGTTGATTACGATAAACGGTAATGTACGAATGTAAATCATATTTAATAAGGACTTCTTTAAAGAGATTGAAATTTTTCTTATTTTCATGCTCATTAGACAACCTATAAAACCTTATACCATGGAATATACAAAAGCTGATTTTGAACCAACAGTAGGTGATGCTTATAATCATGGCTGGAAGACCATTTGGAAATACTTTCTGGAACTCTTTTTAGTTGGATTGCTATTATTTATAATTTCTATTCCCGTCAATGCATTCTCTTTTCTGATAAGGGAGGATGGTAATTGGTTCGGAATAGGCATATTTGTTGTCTTTTCAGCAGCATATGGGATCCTCATCCTTGGGCCGCTACAATATGGGATGTACTATTGTTATCTAAAAGCTGTAAGAAGGGAAAACCTTCAGGTAGGAGATCTATTTGCATTCAAAGATAATTATCTCAATGTAATGCTGGCCGCATTACTGACAAACATAATAATTGGAATTGGAATTTTTATGCTTATAATACCCGGGATCATATTTGCCTGTAAGCTGGCCTTTGTACCCTACCTTGTAATTGATAAAAAAATGGAAGCCATAAAAGCCCTTCAGACCAGCTGGCAAATGACCGATGGATATGCTGTTAATATTTTCGTAATGGGATTATTGGCTATTTTCATTGCCATTGGTGGATTGATCGCTTTCCTTATTGGTGTAATTATTGCCGCCATGTGGATCTACGCTTCTTTTGCTTCAATATATTACTCTGTTGATTCCTTAGATTCACAGGAAACTGTTGACACTGGATCACAGGAATGATCTTTACCTCCTAAGATCTCTACAGGGAATTATGTTCAAGAAACGGCATTAATTTGAACCCTATCTTATTCACTTCAATTGTAAAAAGTATTTTTATTGATTTCACTATCAAAAAATCATATTTTATGTTACCGATTAATGAATAGGTATTTTATTTCTGGAAATCATTAAAGTTTAATTAAAACAATTTATTGGTCAACTAAGTTCTAAGACTTAATTTAGTAAACTAATAGGTGCAAAGTCAGGTTTATTCATTTGACTTCAACTTATTTTGAACACCTGATTTATAGAAATTTTCATTAAACTTTAATTAAAACATGGCTACAATAAAATTTAAGGGCAATACCACCATTACAAAAGGGGATATTCCAGTTGCTGGCGACTCTCTTCCCGATTTCCTGTTAACTAAAAATGATCTTTCTAAAGTTTCATTGAAAGATTTTGCCGGATCAAGACTTGTTCTGAATGTATTCTTAAGTCTGGATACCGGGACTTGCGCTAATTCAGTCCGGGCTTTTAACAAGTATGCAGCTGAACTGGACAATACCCAGGTGTTGTGTATCAGCCGGGACCTTCCTTTTGCACAAAGCAGATTCTGCGGTACTGAAGGCATTGAAAATGCGATCACCCTTTCGGATTTTGCAACCCAGCAATTTGGGAAAGATTATGAAATGGAGATCGTTGAAGGTCCCTTACAGGGATTGCTGTCAAGGGTAGTTATTGTAGCTGATGAAAACGGAAAGGTCCTCTATTCTGAACAGGTACAGGAAGCTTCCGAAGAGCCGAATTATCAATCTGCATTGGATGCACTGAAATAACAAAAAGAATTAAATTAAATTAAAGATCCCGGATATATGATGATATCATCTTCCGGGATTTTTTTGTTATTTTTATTCTCCGTATAAAGTGACCTTGAATTTTTGTCCGCCAACGGAAGCCTCATACATCAATCCGCCTATTGCCATGGTAAAAACAATAACCCCATCTCTGTATTTGGCATCAGCGGAAACACCGGAACTTAGTGCAACCGCGGAAGTCTGTGCTGCGAACTCAAAATCTTTGTTAACAAAACGATCATAGTGCTCCTTATCCTCAAAGAAGACAATCTCAGCATATTTCTGTCCTCCCAATTGTAGACCTACCGTTACCTGGGTCATTCTAACATCACCCTTGGGAGTTCCCTTTTCATAGACTGTTCCTTTTCCACTTGCACCACCTATACCTACACCACCTTTGCCAACTGAATACAGAACAGCATATCCATATGAATTATTAAAGAATTTCTCTATCCCCGGATCTTCTTTTTTGAAATCTGATATAGTTTTATTTGATTCCTCAACATCAAATTTCTGAGCGTGTAAAGCAGTATAAGAGGATACTGCCAGAATGATAATTAAGCTAATAATGTTTTTCATAACTATCTTGATTATTTAAAATGAATTTGTAAATATAACATACTTTTTTCGATGTTTTTTTACACTATATCTAATATAAGCCTATAAGTAATTTGCAGAAAGTATTTATAAAATGATTAATAAACATTAGTTTACTTCAGATAGTAACTTTGTATCATTGATTATGTTAATGAAAAATTTATTTTCCTGGCAAAAAGGAAAATGTAATTTTCTAAATTTTTATCTGTTTATTTGTATTTGATTATTCAGTAACTATTCTATTCTATGTTTGATTAAGAATGAAAAACACCTTCTTTGACCTGGTTGAGCAGACTTTTTACTTTCCGCAGGAAGGCTTCGATCTGCAAGGAGATTATCTTAAATTTCATGGTGTATCAATTAAGTATCTGATAGAAAAATATGAAACTCCCTTTCGCCTCATCTATTTACCAAGAATTGGTGAACAAATAAAAAGAGTACGAAACCTCTTTAAGAGGGCAATGAAGAAATACAATTATACCGGCCATTATCATTTCTGTTACTGTACCAAATGTTGTCATTTTCATCATGTAGTTAGTGCAGCCATGAAACATAATGTGAATCTGGAAACTTCTTCTTCCTTTGATATAGATTTAATTCTAAAACTTTATGAAAAAAAGGAGTTAAATAAAACCTGCATTATCGTTCATAATGGATATAAAACAGATGATTACCTTCAGAAAATAATTATGCTGCAGGATAAAGGCTTTAAAAGTTCTATTATTATCCTCGACAGTGTGTATGAATTAGACCGTTTACTGCATTTTGCATCAGGAAGAAAAGTTAAAATTGGTTTACGCATGGCGATAGATGAAGAGCCGCAGTCGGCCTACTATACTTCCAGGCTTGGAATAAGGCCAAGTGAACTGGCAAATTTTTTCAGGGAGAAGATCAGGGATAATCCGAATGTTGAATTTGAGATGTTGCATTTTTTTGTTGATTCAGGGATCAGGGATACCTTGTACTACTGGGGGGAATTCAAAAAAGCGCTTGATATGTATATTGGACTTAAGAAGGAATGCCCAAAACTGCGGGCCCTGAACTTAGGAGGAGGATTGCCAATTCGAAACCACCTGGGATTTGAATATGATTACGAATATATGATACAGGAGATCGTAAGAAACATTAAAGAGGCATGTACCGCAGGTGGTATCGAAGATCCTGATTTATATACTGAATTTGGAAAATATACAGTAGGAGAAAGTGGTGCTATTATTTTCAAGGTTTTGGAACAAAAAAAACAAAATGATTCTGAATTATGGTATATCGTAAATAATAGTCTGATGAACACCATACCGGATGCCTGGTCGATTCATGAAAAATTCATTCTCCTTCCAATCAATAAGTGGAATAATGAATTCACTAAGGTAAATATTGGGGGAATAAGCTGTGATCACTCTGATTATTATAATTCAGAGGATTTTAACCAGCAGATTTTATTGCCCACATATTCAAACGATGATCCGGAACCCCTGTATATCGGGTTTTTTCATACAGGAGCCTATCAGGATTCCATAAGTGGTTATGGGGGGATCAAACATTGTCTTATTCCTTCCCCAAAGCATGTGATCATCGACAGGGATGATACCGGTAATTTCATCGATTACGTGTTCCGGCACGAACAATCTGTTGAAGATATGATGAACATTTTAGGATTTAACGATACACACTAAATGAGTTTCGCCGGGATACCCGAAAAATATGCATCTTTCAATAATGCAGAGATTCTACTGCAATCAATTCCCTATGATGGGACCAGCACATGGGGGAAAGGTGCTGATAAAGGATTCGAGAGATTTCTTGAAGCCGCTGAAAATATGGAACTCTATGATATTGAGACTGATACTGAGGTGTATAAAAGAGGAATACATATCCTCCCTGAAATTCATGAAAAATCAACTCCTGAAAAAGTCTTTGAAAAGGTATATCATAACACATTACAAATCCTTCAAAGCGGAAAATTCCCGACTTTTTTTGGTGGAGAACATTCTATTAGCATTGGGATTATCAAGGCCTTTTATGAAACATATCAGGACATAACAATCCTTCAGCTGGATGCGCATGCTGACTTGCGCCCAGAATATCATGGATCGGCCTACAATCATGCCTGTGCGTTGCATGATGCTTCAAAAAATGCTGACCTGATTCAGGTAGGTATCCGGAGTATGGATAAGTCGGAATTGGATCATATGAATAAGGAAAGGTGCTTTTTTTCGGAAGATATTTTGGGTAGTACAGAATGGGTTGGCCAGGCTTTAAGGATCATGAATGATAAAGTATACATCACCCTGGATCTTGATGTATTTGATCCTGGCATAATGCCTTCTACCGGTACCCCGGAACCCGGGGGATTAAGCTGGGAAGTTACCTTGCAATTTTTGAAAAAGGTATTTGAGTTGAAGGATGTGAAAGGATTTGATATCGTTGAACTGGCCCCGTTAAAAGATTTAAAAGCACCTGATTTTTTAGTGGCCAAGTTATATTATAAAATGTTAAGCTATAAATTTAAGTATAATGAGTCCTAAAGGCCCTGTTACCCAGTTTATGCTGGATCATTATAAGCATTTCAATGCCGCTGCCCTTGTGGATGCAGCAAGTGAATACGAACGTCAGCTTTCCGCAGGGAATAAAATGATGATTACTCTGGCAGGCGCCATGAGCACTGCTGAACTCGGTAAATCCCTGGCCGAGATGATCAGGAAAGATAAAGTCCATATAATAACCTGTACGGGTGCAAACCTTGAAGAGGATGTCTTTAATCTTGTAGCTCATAATCAATATAAAAGAATTCCACATTATCGTGATCTTTCCCCCTCTGACGAACTGCAACTTCTAAACAATCATTTTAACAGGGTTACTGACACCTGCATACCTGAGGAAGCAGCCTTCCGGAGAATTGAAGACCATCTTCTTCATATTTGGCGACAGGCAAAATCTGAAGGGAAAAGGTATTTCCCCCATGAATACATGTATCAGTTGCTTCTTAGCGGAAACCTTAAAAAATATTATGAGATTAATCCAAAAGATTCATGGCTTTTGGCAGCAGCTGAGAAAGATCTTCCAATTATAGTTCCAGGGTGGGAAGACTCCACCTGTGGGAATATATTTGCTGCCCATTGCATTGAAGGTACACTCCACTCCTCGATTACCAAATCAGGAATTGAATACATGATTTACCTGGCAGACTGGTATAGTAATAATTCCGATCCAGGGATTGGATTCTTCCAGATAGGTGGAGGTATTGCAGGTGATTTTCCAATATGCGTTGTTCCAATGCTGCATCAGGACCTCCAGCTAAAGGATATTCCTGTATGGTCGTATTTTTGCCAAATCAGTGATTCAACTACAAGTTATGGATCCTATTCAGGTGCGGTTCCAAATGAAAAGATAACCTGGGGTAAACTTAATCCGGAAACTCCCAAATTTATTATTGAATCCGACGCCACCATTGTGGCCCCTCTGGTTTTCGCTTACCTTCTGGGCTGGTGAATTTTATACTAAAAAGGTTACTTCTGCGTTTTAAAACTGATTAAAAGTATAAAACTTTTTAAATCGACAATTTTTAGGATTGTAAAACCAGTTATTATCAGCTAAATAAAATCATGTTATTATGAAAAGTAATTTGAGTCAATTGAGATCTCTGATTCTCATTGGAGTTTTCTCAATTTTTGTTACAACTGGCTGTGGCCTTTTTGAAAAAGAAGCAAGTATAAACACAGCGGAATTGGTAGGCTTGTGGACTGTTTCCGATGCGGACGTTGTCCCACAAATCGGGGGACTCCCCATAAAAAACTATTTTACCGATGTTATGGGAATGTCCGGTCTTGAAGCTGAAGCATTTGCTGCTATTTATGATACCTTTTTGCAGGAATCATTTGGCGGAACCATAGAATTTAAAGATGATAACACATACGTCTTTCGAATAATGGATACCATCGAAGATGGAACATGGGCTATAAATTCAGATGGAAACAAGATCATTCTTGATGGTGGTACCTCTGATGAACAAATTGTATCAATACTTGAACTTACTAAAACTACCTTAAAGGTTAGTTACGATGAGATATCAATGGAAGACCTTGATGAAAATGTAGATACTCCGGATGTGGAAGTATCAATGAAAATTGAAATGACTCTTACTAAATAGGCGTGTTAATTTAAGGTGATAAGCCATGTGGACATGATTGTCTGCATGGCTTTTTTTTTATTTGTGATTCTGTAGAATATTTATTTCTTTAATTTTAGGTATTAATGAATCTTTTATAATTCACCGACCCATCAGGAGTTGGATAAATAAATCATAAGTTATTGATCATGTCCTGACCAATTGAATTTCCAGGTTAAAACCTAAGAGAAAATAATGGTTAAAAAATACCTGTTCATATTCATCTGCATTTCGATCCTTTCAATCTCAGGTTATGGGCAGGGATGGAAGACTTATCCACTTATTCCTGAAGGGAGCATGATAGCTTTCCCAGTTGATGAGGGCAGACACCCTGACGAATCTATAGAGTGGTGGTATACAGCCGGGCATTTGACCGGCGACAGTACCGGGATCGATTACAGTTTTATGTTAACCTATTTTTATTATCCGGCATATGGATATGATGGATTCAGGATTCTCAATTTCAGTAATGAAGAAACAGGTACGTTTTATACTGAAACTACTGCAGTTAACTACAGTACCATGTCTGAAGACAGCCTTAATATTCAGGCAACCACGATGGGAGGTAACGCTGAGTTCTGGCTTAATAAAACTGGGAATGATGATTCAATAATACCATTTGAATATGTTCTTTCAGCTGAAACAGGCCGGAATAAACTGGATCTGGAATATGAATCACTTAAACCACCTCTCATTTTAGGTGACAACGGGTATTTTCAACAGGGTGAGAGCAGTTATACGTATTATTATTCCTTAACAAAATCCCTGGTGACAGGGATTTTAAGCATTGATGATATGCCAGAACCGGTTACCGGAACGGCATGGATTGACAGACAATATGGAACTTTTAATCCACTGACGGAAGAGGATTATGAATGGTTCTATCTTCAGTTATCGAATGATATGGATATAAACATATACAATCTATTTACCGGGGATCGTAAACTTCCTGATACCGCAACCTATAGGCATATGTCCGTATATGTTGATACGCTTACACAGTATACTACACATAACTTTGATATTGAACGATTGAAGTTTAATTATATGCCGGATAGCGGGATGTGTTATTCCAATCAATGGAGATTAACCTCAAGTGAAAATAATATAGACCTCTTAATAACCACCAATAATAATTATTCAGAAATACAGTTACCTTTTCGCTTTTTTGAAGGATCGACCTATGTGGAGGGTACTGTTAATGGTGAACCGGTAACCGGAATTGGATTTGCGGAGCTCCTGCATTCTTATGAAAAACCAGAAATAGCCTTCATCTATCCCTTTTCTGACAGATGGACACCTGAACGTGCTATTGCATGGGATATTATCAATCCGGATGATGGCAGGCCACTGCTTTATAACCTGGAATACAGCATTGATGAAAAAGAAACATTTATATCATTGGTTTCCGGATCATCAGAACCATCCTACCTTTGGGAAGAACCTGAAATTCCGGCTGGCAGCTTATGTTGGTTCCGAATTACTGCATACTCCATTGATTCAACACTGATAAATATAGGGGTATCCGAAAATCCTTCAGAGTATGATCCCAACCTCACCCCGGTTGATAAGGACCTTTCGGATAATCGCAATGACTTTCAATTGTATCCTAATCCTGCGGAAGATATGATCTTCCTGGATTTACATGAAAAACACCCATATTCATCATACCGGATCTTTGATATTTACGGACGGACTTTGAGGAATCAAAAAATAATAGCCACAAACAGAATAGAGATCGATCTGAATAATTATAAAAAGGGTATTTACTTTATAGGCCTGAAGTCTGGTGATGAACTAATCACTTCAAAATTCCTTGTACGATAAAAAAAGTACGATCCAGATCCAGTCTCTTTTAGATTTATTACTTGATCTTGTAATATTCCACAGTTCTCTGTATTCCCTCTTCAATACTATATTTTGGTTCGAATCCAAAATCCTTCTTAGCCCTGTCTGATGAAAAAGTGAAATCGGTACAGGTATACACTACCGCAAACCGGCTGAACTTTGGATTATAGTGTCGGATGGGCCTGTAAAGAAATGCTATGAATTCAGAAATACTACCGATTGTATAGGCCAGCCATCTTGGAAGCCACATATTTCTAGGCCATATCTTATAACCCGATCCTGCTACGATCTGATCAAAAAAGGAAAAGAAATTATGGGCAGGGCCGTCGGTTATGAAATATACTTTACCGGTTAATGCAGTATTTAGAGCCAGTATTTTTTGCGCTGCCAGTACATGAGCGTAGGCCATATTCCCAACATACACATGCTGAGATCTTGATTTACCATTTCCCAGGCGGACATAAAATCCGGTCTTTGCCATATTGATAAGGGAATCTATATGAAAAGGGTCACCCTCGCCATATACATCGGATGGCCTTAGTACACAGGTCCTGAGGAGTCCATTGTTAGCCCTGATCACAGATACTTCTGACAATGCTTTGCTTTCACAGTACATATTGGCGTGTGTCTCCGGGTAGGGTTGGCTTTCATCTATATCTACGAGTGGTTTGCCTGTAAATACTGCATCGAGTGAACTGGTATAGATCAAAGTGCCAACATTATTTTTTCTGCAGGCTTTGATCACATTTTCAGTTCCGCCATAATTTACATCATATATTACTTTTGGTAAATGTGTCCCCCAATCTACAATTGCTGCAGCGTGGAAAATGATATCAATTCCTTTGGCAGCCTTTTCCAGGCCTTCGTAATCACGGATATCCCCTTTTATAAAAGATACTTCAGGATCGACTGGATCATCAGGTTCTTTAATATCAAGAATTCTGATTTCATTACATTTGATCAATGAAGGATCCTCAAGTAATTCTCTTACTATTGCCCTTCCCAGAAAACCTGATCCACCAGTAACCAGTATGGAATATGCCTTATCTGACTCAATGGAATCTGTCATGTAATTGCCGGATTATATTAAATTCGTTTCTCCTTATAAAAATATTATTATATCTTTTAAATCATATTATAAATTGGATCTAATGCAAAAGGATATATACCTGATCAGAGGAATGGAATCAGAATCATATGATGATTTCAGGGAAAGGATTTTTTCTATGGTAAAGCCCGTAAAGTCAAAATATGATTCAGTCAGACTGGTGTTGACTGAAAAGAAACCTCCGAAAATTGCGGTGATCCCTTTTAAGAAATCTAAAATTGCCGCGATCTCAGTATATTCTGAAAATACCAAAGATAAAATCCCTTCTTTTCTGGACTCAAATGGATTTATCGGTTCATATGCAGTAACAGAAGCACTACCGGTAAATTATGAAAAGACCTGGGAGGATGGAGAAATTACACCCGGAGTATGTCTACTAACGCTTTTCAGAAAGAAGAAAAAACTGGAATATGAGAAATTTCTTGACAGGTGGCATAATGGCCATACGCCTTTATCTTTGAAAGTACATCCATTATGGCATTACAACAGGAATGTTGTGGACTCAGTATACCCGGGTAATTCTGAGAAATTTGACGGCATCGTGGAAGAACATTGCAGAACAAGTTCAGAACTATTTAATCCTTTCAAGTTTTTTGGGAATCCATTGATCATTATACCCCGGATGCTGCAGGTGTATTTTGATGTAAATTCATTTATTGATTATCCGAGTATTGAGCCCTACCTTGTGGCGGAATATTATATTAAGAGTCGGACCTGATCACCTATTCCTGTATTTTATCCATTATACCCTTAAATAGGCTAAAAAAGCCCGACTAATTTCAGACAATCAATGTTAATTACTGAAAATTGAGCATTTTTGTGCCTATTCAAATTTTTAAAACCAATGAAAATCAATATTCTTATCCTCTCGATCATCCTGGCCATTCCTTTAAGCAGCCAGGAAAATAAAGAAAAGTGGAATGTCGCTGAACCTGGGGAGCCTTTCAAAGAAGTAAAAATTACTACTTCCGAAGGTACCTGGATGAACCTGGATGTAAATCCTGATGGTTCCAGTATAGTATTTGAAATGCTGGGCGATATTTATATAATGCCTGTTACAGGTGGTCAGGCTACTTTGCTGAGGGGAGGTTATCCATTTGAAGTGCAGCCACGATTCAGCCCTGATGGTAAAAAGATCAGTTTCACGAGTGATGCAGGAGGAGGAGACAATATATGGATAATGAATGTTGACGGGAGTGATCCCGAGCAGATCACCAAAGAAGACTTCAGGCTACTTAACAATGCCGTATGGTCACCGGACGGTCAGTACCTGGTTGCACGGAAACATTTTACTTCTGAAAGATCACTTGGAGCCGGGGAGCTATGGATGTATCATATTTCAGGAGGGACCGGCATTCAACTCGTTGAAAAGATGAATGATCAGCAGGACCTTGGGGAACCATGTTTTAGTCCGGATGGCCGTTATATTTACTATAGTCAGGATGTTTATCCCGGGGGATTTTTCCAGTATAATAAGGATCCAAATTCTCAGATCTATGTAATCAAAAGATATGATATCGAAAAAGGTAAATCGGAAACAGTGATTCAGGGTCCCGGCGGGGCTATACGGCCACAGGTTTCTCCCGATGGGAAAAAACTGGCTTTTGTCCGCAGAGTGAGGGAAAAGACGGTTCTCTATGTTCATGATCTGGAGACAGGGATCCAGAAGCCAGTGTTTGACAAGTTAAGTAAGGACCAGCAGGAGGCATGGGCAATTTTTGGTGTGTATACCAATTATAACTGGTTGCCGGATAATGAAAATATCATTATCTGGGCTGGTGGCAAGATCTTAAAGATCAATTCACTCAATGGCAATTCTGAAAATATTGAATTCACTGCTTCAGCGGATCATAAGATAAGTGATGCACTTTATTTTAAACATGAAGTATCACCTGATAAATTCAAAGTCCATGTTATCCGTCACGCGGTTACCTCTCCCGATGAGAAATTTCTTGTATTTAATGCTGTTGGATATTTATGGGCTAAAAAACTGCCTGATGGTAAGCCGGAGCGTCTTACAGGCGGGACGGACTTTGAATTTGAGCCATCCTTCTCTCCTGATGGGAAATATATTGTTTATGTTACCTGGAATGATGAAGAAAAGGGCCGCATCAAAAGGATGGAATTTGATAACAAGGAAACAGTAACACTGACTGATGAAAAAGGAATTTACAGGACACCTTCCTTTTCACCTGACGGTAAAAAGATCGTTTACCAGAAGGAATCCGGAAACCTCGCACTTGGCATGTCTTATACCAAGGAACCTGGCCTTTACTGGATGTCATCAGAAGGAGGCAGGCAGCATTTTATAACCAGGGAAGGAGCCTTCCCCGGATTTGATCATAGTGGTCAGCGGGTATATTATCAAACCGGCGGATATTTGTTCGGATCTCTGAGTAAATCATTTAAAAGTGTCAATCTTCAAGGCGGGGAAGAGATAGTCCACTTCAAATCAACCTACGCCAATCAGTATAATGTCAGCCCCGATAATAAATGGCTGGCATTCGGAGAACTTCATCAGGTTTATATCATCCCATTCAATCCATCAGGCCAGACCTTTGAGCTGACTTCCTCAACAAAAGCATTGCCTGTGGCAAAGGTATCGGATGATGCAGGCATAAATCTTCATTGGACAAAAGACAGTAAAGCGCTTCACTGGACTTTAGGGGAAAAGTATTATACAGTAGATGTAAAGAACTGTTTTACATTTTTGGAAGGATCCCCTGATTCCATCTCTGAAATAAATAAAAAAATCATAAACGTAAACCTGGACTTAAAAACCGATGTTCCTGAAGGTATTATTGCTTTTGAAGGAGCAAAGATCATAACCATGGAAGGTACAAAGGTGATAGAGGAAGGTGTAGTAGTTGTGGAAAACAACCGGATAATTTCTGTTGGAGAAAAGGGGGATGTTCAAATTCCACGAAAAGCTGAAGTTATTGATGTTACTGGAAAAGTGATCATGCCAGGATTTATTGATTCGCATGCACATTTATTTGCCTTCAGATATGGATTGAGCCCTCAAAAGGAATGGACATACTATGCCAACCTGGCGTACGGTATAACAGCAACTCATGATCCTTCATCCAATTCGGAGATGTCTTTTTCACAATCCGAAATGGTTAAAGCCGGTAATATGGTTGGGCCGAGGATATATACCACCGGAACTATTATTTATGGTGCCGATGGTGATTTTAAGGCGGTGATCAACAATCTGGATGATGCCCGAAGTGCACTCAAAAGAACACAAGCATATGGTGCCTTTTCCATTAAAAGCTATAACCAACCACGAAGGGAGCAGCGGCAACAGATCATTAAAGCAGCGCGGGAATTAGGCATCATGGTATATCCTGAAGGCGGTTCTACATTTTATCATAATTTAAGTGAAATATATGATGGACATACGAGTATCGAACATAATTTGCCTGTAGCTCCCCTTTATGAAGATGTACTGCAATTGTGGTCGGCGAGTAAAACGGCCAATACACCAACCTTGATTGTCAACTATGGAGGATTGAACGGTGAGTATTACTGGTATCAGAAAACCAATGTATGGGAAAATAAGAAACTGTTAAAGTATACGCCAAGAAGCATTATCGATAGTCGTTCACGGCACAGGACCATGGTGCCTGATGAAGAGTATGATAATGGACATATCCTGGTGTCAGAATCATGCAAGGCTCTGGCTGACAGGGGAGTAAGAATATGTGTTGGAGGCCATGGACAGTTGCAGGGACTGGGTGTGCATTGGGAAATGTGGAACCTGGCCCAGGGTGGAATGACCAATATGCAGGTACTCAAAGCTGCCACCATTGACGGTGCTGATTATATAGGAATGGGGGATGATCTGGGATCTATCATAGAAGGAAAACTGGCAGATCTCATCGTCCTTGAAAAGGATCCGCTCCAGGATATTTTAAATACAAACTCTGTAGATATGGTAATGATCAATGGGAGATTGTATGATACTGACTCTATGAATGAGATTGGCAATGTTGATCGAAAGAGAAGCCGGTTTTTCTGGGAGCTGGATGCCTATAATGATAATTTTAAATGGCATGAAGAAACGCATGGATTTACTCTCCCGGGATGTTCCTGTGGTAGTCATTGATTATGAATTCCACGAATCAGGAATCCACTGATTAATCAGCGGTGATTTGTCTTTAGTATGTGATTTAAGATCAACGAATCAGGTATTTGGCGAAGACTCAACCATGATGAGTATTTATTATGTTATTTGAGATCATTGTATATAGTTTATGCAGGTCACGGTCACTTTTCAATAATTTCCTGTGTTTTTCCAGAGTGGTCAGATCTTCGCGAATCGCAGGCCCGGTCTGCCCATTCTCAGGACCTATTTCGAAGGCCTTCTGAACCATTGAATAAACTACGTTTTGCAATAAGTCGAAACTCATATCTTCTTTATCCATCAAAGATTTTGCAATGGCAAGCATGTGGTTCGAGAAATTAGAAGCTATAACCGCACTGAGGTGAAGGATGCTCCTTTGCTCACTTTCAAGTTTATATACTTGTTTCGAAAGTTTCCGGGTTAATTCCTGAAGGACTTTATATACATAATCCCCGTTACCTTCCACAAAGATGGGTGTATCCTTAAAGCTGGCTTTTACACCTTTGGTAAAGGTCTGGAGGGGATATAGAACCCCATAATGAAGCGCAGCGGATCTTTCAAGGACATCGATAGATTGAGTGCCACTGGTGTGGATTATACAGCAATGCTCCGGAATAATGATCTCAGAGGCTATTTCTTCAATACAATTATCATTTATCGCTATAATTATTATGTCAATATCTGAACGGGAGAAGTCGAGATTTTTTTTGAAAGATGCTTTGTATAGCCGGTCAATCAAAACGAATGCATTTTTTTTTGATCTGTTGTTTACCAATGATACTTTGTGGCCATAATTCTCGAGTTCAGGAGCCAGGTGCCAGGCGAGGTTTCCAGCGCCAATGAATGCTATGTTGTAATATTCCATATATAAAAATAAAAAAACCGGGTATAAAAATACCCGGCTAAACCAAACTTTACAACC
>CBDUCT010000012.1:0-21044 GCA_965365715.1 uncultured Cyclobacteriaceae bacterium
TCAGGACGCCCAGGCTACCGAAAATCAAAGTTCCTATGCCAACATCAATATGGAACCTGTATATCACCCCCAGAATCTTATGGGTAAGAAATTATTCCTTTACCGCCCCGGCAGCGGAGGCTGATATCAGGGTCCAGAAAAATCCCGAATTGAGTTGAATAAGTAAATTCTGACTTGTTGCCCCCATAACTTTCCTGATCCCTATTTCTTTAAATCTTCTGGAGACAAACAATGATGATAGTGCAAATATCCCTGTTATAGACAATATACCCCCCAGCACTGCCAGGGCGAAAAATATCTGACGCATATTGTTGTTTTCCCGGATGGCATTACCTATTGAAAGATCATTCTGAAACATTCCGGTAAAAGGTCTGTCAGGGATTATAGTTTTCCAGGTTTCAGACAGGAAATTGAATACTTCCTGTTTATTTTCCGGTTTTGCTTTAACGACCAGCATATTATATTCATCCTCGGGGACTGGGATAAAAATTTCAGGTACAGTTTTTCCACCACTCCATACTTCCCGGATAATGTCTTCAACGACACCGACAATATATCGCTTACCATTCACCATATTGACCATTTTCCCGATGGGTTCATCTATTCCGAACCTTCTCAGATACTCTTCATTTACTACAACTGATTCTTCATAATCGATATCACTGTCTTTGTGAAACAACCTGCCCTCTTTCAATTTTACTTCCATCAGGTTCATGTATTCATCACCAACCCTTAATGATCTGATCTCGACAACACCTGTGTCAAGGATAAGATTCGTATCTTCATAACTCCATCCAAAATGATTGTTCGTGCCGGTGAAATCTACAATACCGGATTGGTTTTGAACTTTATCCCTCAGTAGCCTGAATTCATCCGCATCATTGAAGTTCACAATTATGAGGTCTTCCGATTTGTAACCCATATCCAGCATTCTGATGAACTCAGTATTCTGGGAAAATACTATTCCGGCGATAAGCATGGTTATTGAGAGGGCAAATTGAAATCCATTCATAATGCGTGAGGCAATACTTGTACCCTTCAGTTTGATCTGGTTCCTGAAAATATCAGATGGATTGAATCTTTTTGAGTAGAAGGCGGGATACAATCCGGACATGATCGTTGTCAAAAGGAACAGCAATACAAACGCAATAAAGAAATTAAGTTTACTGAAATAGGTAAAGTGGATCGGAGCATCCCATATGGAATAAAACCAGTCAGCCATCCAGGTAAAAACAGCCATTCCGACCAGTATCGCAAGCATACTCGTAAACGACATTTCCAGAAGGAACTGGAAAAAAACCTGTCTCGTGCCACCTCCCATTACTTTTCTGACACCGATCTCACGGACCCTGGTGGCCATTAACGACATAGAGGTATTGGCCAGGTTAAAGCAGGCTATCAATAGGATCAGCAAGGCCATTGTGGTGAATATCACCAGCACCTCATTACGAAGCCTGAAGTTTGCATTGCTGCCATCAATCACCCCCTGGTTTACTATACTGGCATCCTTGAATCCCACAAGTTCGAATTCTGCAACTTTCCACTCATCTCTTGCCTCATTTTGTGTGATCCTATATTTATCCAGTTGAGTTTCCACCTTTTCAGGATCTGTTCCTTCATTCAGTCGAAGGTAAAGACTGGCCTGCTGCCATGGCGTCCAGTCATCCGGCGGGAGGGAATTTCCATAAGTGAAATGATCGATGCTGGTCAAGGCATCAAAGATAAAACTCGAATTCATCGGGATCTTATCAAAAACACCGGCAACCGTCAGATCTACAGATTTCCCGGTCTCATAATGGATGGACATCCTTTTACCAAGGGCTGGTTCATCACCAAAATATGTTTTCGCAAGTTCTTCCGTAAGAAAAATGCTGTTTTTATCCTGTATGCTTTCGATTGATCCTGTTTTAAGTTTTATTTTAAAGAAATCAAAAAAGTTGGAGTCAACATAAGCAATAGATTCCCTGAAAAGGATATCCTCATGTTTTAAATTGCCGCCCCAGTTGATGAACCTTGTCTGATCGGCCACTCCGGTAATTTCTCCCGGTATTCTAGGCCCCATGGTAATTGGGGCGAGTTCAAAGCGCTGGATCTCTCCCGAAGCATGCTGCTTGAATTCGTGAACCCGTACAATATCCGAAACATCCTTGTAAAAATTGTCAAATTCATTATTATAGGCATATAACAGGTAAATGGTTAAACAAAAAGCCAATGCAACCCCCATACCGGCTACATTGATCATGACATATACTTTGTTTTTAATCAGATTTCGGACTGCAACAGTGAGGTAATTTCTGAGCATAGTGTAGTTATTTTAGAGTTGTTGACCTGATATTATAAGACGACTGGCAGGGGCAGATAGTTACAGGTTCCCATTATTTTTTAAAATCTTATATCAATATTAAAAAAGTACGATGGATTAATTCGCATAACATGAATAAAACCAGCTACTACTTATTTACTGAAATAAGAATTATCTGGAACTGTTTTATTTCCGCTATTAAGGTATCGGATCCCCGGATTTTGAGGGTGGTATATTTCAATTTACTTTTAAGTAAAAAACCAATAATCCTTAACCGGCTCTTTTCCCCAAAGGTTCAGATGATCCCTAATATTTATGCGCTCATCAGCTGCATTTACCGCAATCAGGATCTGTGGATTATTTATATATTGAACAGCATTAAAATGCTTCATTTGTATGCCATAAATATCTTTTCCGATCTTCTTTTTATTGTCACAGATCCAGGCAATATCCTTTTCCCTTTTAAGTATCAGCCTGGCCAGGTCTTTACCATTTTTCCCTGCACCCCACAGCACCAGGGGGCGATCCGGATTCCGGTCAATCTCATAGAAATACTTTAGTTTGAGGTCGAAGTACCGGTTGTCTTCATAGCAGTCCCATGTCCTTGATATCCTGATCGAATGATCCCGCCAGTGGTGCAGGATCCTGTCAATTCCTACAATTTTAAGTCCTGCTCTGTAAAACCGGAAACATAAATCATAATCCTCAGGGTAGACTTCGGGATCGAAGGCACCGACTCCATCAAAATCATCCTTATGTATGATCCAGCAATGGGATGGAATTACGCATTCCTGATATATCTCCTCGTAATGTGCGTTTCTTTTCGCCACATCGTTCAGCCATGCATCATACCGTTTAAAACCTTCCCCAACCCTACCCTCCTCCACAAAATGGGATGTTCCACCGGCTATGACGGTACCCTTCCCATGTTTCTTCCACTCTCCGGCCAGGACCGCCAGCTTATAATCAGGCATATAATCATCGGCATCCATCCTGTTTATCAGGGTTCCCTGACATCTGGCGTAAGCTTCCTGCAAGATTGGGATCAACTTATGCCGTTTTCCCTGGTAGGGTTTAATACGATTGTCTTTTTGGGCATAGTCTTCCAGGATTTCCCAGGTCTTATCAGTGGAATGGTCATTTACGGCAATCAGTTCCCAGTTTTCCCAGGTTTGAGCCAGAATTGAGTCAAGGCATTTCTCCAGGTACAGCTCTTCATTCTGTACAGCCATAACTATTGAAACTAAAGGTTCCTGGTTTTCTGTGGCCGGCATTCAGTGTACTTTCGTTATATATCTGATAAAGATAATTATTATGTCTCAGATTATGTTTCAGAGAGCGAATTCGCTTAGTTCAAGAACCTGAATACTTTCAATTCTTGTTGGATTGATAATATGAAGCTGTAAACACCATTCAAGAAAGAAATCATAGAAGAAAGTAAAAGGTTCCGGTCACCCTGCTAGCGATTATCAAAATATCAATCAAAATAGGTCAGATCCCAATTGTTGATCCACCTGATCTCGAGCTTATCATTCACAATATCGATGGGCAACCATACATACTTTCCATCAATCGGGTTTTCCGGTGTCCAGCGATCTCCCATATAAATGAAGGCATCTTTCTTTCCCTGCACCGGAAGGATATACGTGCTTTGAGAATGAAAAGTCAGATCCGCATTTTCACCTATGCAGGGATTGCCCAATTCAGTCCATGGTCCCCAGATACTGTTGGCAGAAGCTGACCTGGCTGCATTCGGGGCCCAGCCGGTACAGTCAGAGCCGATAAAATAATAAACGCCCTCACTTGTCTTGAATATCGTCGGGGCTTCCATGTACCGGTTCGGGAAAAAGCGGGCGTATTTTCCTGAATAGGTTAAATAATCCTCTGACAGTTGCGAAATATGTAAGGTGCTGTTTTCTTCTGATGAATACAGGTGGTATGCGATACCATCTTCATCCATGAACAAATTCATATCCCGGGCCATTTGTCCTTTTTCATAATCACGGCCCAGTATATTCATGGTATCAACATGCGCTGGCAGGCAGCCCAGTCCACCGCAATACTTCTCCTTTACCGTATCGGCCACAGGTGCCTTATGGAAATCCTGAGCGTTGACAGGCCAGTGACCTGCATTAGGACGTAAACTGTGTACAAAAGTAAAAGGACCCAGTTGGCTATCAGAAACAGCCACACCTGACCGGGCCGCGTCATAGCCCATATCTTTCAGCTCCAGATGGAACCACATTACAAATTTCCCGGTGGTCTCATTATAAATCACCTTTGGCCTTTCCAGGATACAGCCCTGAGCTATATCATGACCGGGATCATCCTTCACCACCTCCAGAGCAATCCCTTCATCTTTCCAGTCATATAAGTTTCCTGAAGAATAGACATGAACACCAACCTGGGCCTTATTTCCTGCACTGCCTTCAATCTTGTGCTCACCATACCAGAAATATGTATTATCGTAGTAGAGAATACCCCCACCATGGGCATTGATATGGATACCCTGATCATCCGGCCATACTTCACCCGGTTTAAAACCAGAACTATCTTTTTCAGTTGTACAATTCATGAGCAAAGAGAGGGTGAACAGGCAAAAAAATAATTTTCTCATTAGTTAAAATCTTATGTATAAAATTTAAGATCAATAGAATAAAATCAAAGTATCGAATATAGTAATAGAATCATTGAAAAAATAATTTATGCTGATTATTGAAAGTCCGTGGATATGCAGAATCTAAAAAAGGAATGATTAAATTTAGATATCATTTTTCCAATATGGATAGAAGAAAATTTATTAAATCAAACGCATTAACTGCTACTTCAATTATGGGATATTCCTTTTTCCCCGACTTTCTAAACAGCGCCGGGTCTTCCACAGATAAGAAATCATTTGCTGAGTACCTCAGGAAAAGTGCCGTTCCAAAGGAGGAACTGGATGTATTCCTTAACAAAAATTCCTGGGCACAATTTGATCCGGAAGTGGGGTATATCATGGGGAATTACATGCCTCATGATGGCATGGACAACAGTTCGACTATTTCCACAGTCAGCCCGGAGGGGAGTCGGTCCAGAAGTACCTATTCAGATAAACCCTGTCGATTAAATACCTATGGGAACAGCTTTACACAATGTCACCAGGTCAATGATGCTGAAACCTGGCAGGAATATCTTGCAGGTCATCTGGGGGAGCCCGTAAGAAATTTCGGGATGGGTGGTTTCGGGGTATACCAGGCTTACCGGAGGCTCATCAGGCGTGAGGTAGAGGATAAGGACTCAAAATATGTGATCCTGTATATGTGGGGTGATGATTATGTACGAAGCGTATTCAGGTGCAGATATGTTACCTATTATACCACGTGGAATGATTACGGAGGCTATATGTTCCACGGTAATTTCTGGTCAAATATTGAAATGGACCCGGATTCAGGGATCCTCGTTGAAAAGAAAAGCAGGATTTCCAAAAAAGAGGACATCTATTATATGTCAGATCCGGATTTTATGTTGGAGAATTTAAAAGATGACCTGATGGTGCAATTGCACCTGATGGCCAATAATACGGTCAATTCAGATGTGGATATAAAGGGACTTAAGCGGCTGGCGGAGATCCTCGAAATACAAGGTGTGGATTTCAGCAGTGAAGAAAGTATGATGCAGACCGCAAATGATCTGAAGAACAAATATTCCTTTGCAGCCACCAAGTATATCCTTGGGAAAACGAAAGAATTCTGCAAAAAGAATAATAAAAAGTTGCTGCTTATTCATTTTGATCCCTATGGGGTTCTGCGGCCGATGATCCGTGGAGAAGCCAGGTACGACCAGGAGATTATAGATTATATTGAGGAAAATGACATTAAGTTCTTTGACATGAACCATGTGCATGTCGAAGATTTTAAAAAATTCAATATCCCGTTTGATGAATACATGCAAAGATATTTTATCGGACATTACAATCCTTCCGGCAACCACTTCTTTGCCTATGCCTTGAAAGATACACTGGTGGACTGGCTGGTACCGAAGCCCATTACTTACCAGCAGGGGGATGAAAAACTGATCCGGTTTAAGGGTTATCTGTAAAAAACAAGAAGTTATTTATTATCCATTTTTATCCTTGTTTTGGGTAAGGATTCCGGATATTTCTCCTGTATGAATTCGATAAGTTTTTCCCGTATAAACACCCTCAGATCCCAGGCCGTAGGTGAATTCTTGGCACTGACCAGTGCTCTTAATTCAACCGTGGATTCCTTTGCATCGGTCACCTGCAACACATTTACGTTTCCGTCCCAGAGTTCTGTTTCCTTTAATAGCCGGGTAAGCTCATCCCTGAGTGCCGAGACAGGCATGGTATAATCGGTATAAATAAATATCGTTCCAATTATATCCGCTGATGTTCTTGTCCAATTCTGGAAAGGTTTATCTATGAAATAGGTTGTTGGGACTACCAACCGGCGTTTATCCCATATCATGACAACCACGTAAGTAAGGTTGATCTCTTCGATCCATCCCCGCTCGCCTTCCACTATTACTCCGTCGTCAATTCGAAAAGGTTGTGTGATGGCCAGTTGAATACCAGCCAGCAAGGTCCCGATCACTTTCTGAGCGGCAAGCCCCACTATAATCCCTGCTAATCCAGCCGAAGCAAAAAGACCTATCCCGACCTTCCGTATACTTTCGAATGAAAGGAGGAACATGCCTACAGCAAAAACAATGATTATGAAATTCAGTACCCTGCAAAGAAGATTTACCTGGGTATATACCTTTCTGCTCTGTAAATTATCTTCTTTGGAAATATCATATTTATCCAGGAGAATTATTTTTAAAGTGTTTACTACCTCAAGTAAGCTCCAGGATACCGTGATTATGATCATGAGGTGTGTCTGGTTCAGGAACAATTCCAGAAATTCCGGTGGGTCATCTACCAGATACATTACTATTGGTCTCAGGAAAATCAGGATTAAGGTGAGTATTACCGGTATTATCAGATTTTTGTATTTCTTCATAAGACTGATTTTAATAAGACTGATACTTTTTCTTTTCCCAGGATGATCCCCTTTTAAGGATTCATTCTGACATGGTTTAGTATGGCCCGGTAAAATTTTCTGGCATTATCCAGTCGTTTAAGAATTTCCTGATCCGGCACATCTTTTCCATGTTCTTCATCATCAATAACCTGGATTAGAGCCATTTGTTTATCAATTATAGCAGGTGCCTTATCAGGATTCCAGGTAGGTTTTCCATCAACGATAAAATAGACCGGGGAGGTGTGTGCTACCGCTCCGTTATCACAGTATACCGCAGCGGTTAGCCATTGACTTTTATGCAAGGTATGATCAAATTCGATCGTTATGACATCCAATTTGTCACTATTCACCTGCTCATGCACCGATCCATCATTATTATAAATCTCTACGCGGTCAATAGTCCCTATACTGGGATGTGAAAAAGCTTTTACTTTGATATTACTAATAAAGCCCCGGTCTCTTATAATTTCCCTCCCCGGGAAGTTGCCATCCGCTTCCAGGATGAGAGCCGGTCCGTTAGACACAAAAGTTCGACCTGTTTTTAATCCTTCGAACCAATAATCGGCAGAAAATGAATCACCGGTATACACAAAGGTCCTTACCTCTCCCAATGTCGAGCCCCAGGGAATATCGCTCCCGGCTGCTGCCGATATCCTGAAACCCAGGTTCAGGTAATCATAGTAATCCGGGGCATTGATTTTTGAAAATTGAAGTAATTCCACAAAATCTATATCCTCGGTGGTAATATACCATGGAAATCCTCTGGGCAAGTCGCATCCGTTCCAGGAAAAGTGCGCGAATCCAACCACAGCACCTTTCTGCATCTGGAGTCTTTTAAAGATCAGGTCGTAATAATTATACTGCGTTGTATCGCGTTCCATCCGGGTTATATTCAGCCCAATGATATGCCCATAGGTACTTCTAGGCCCCTCCTGTCCTGAGACCAGGCAAATATCACCTTCACGGGTCCTCCCTGTCTCCCCAAAACCTTCCTGCTTGAAGTCTGTACCGAGGTGGTGTCCCATTTCCAGGACATTCACCAGGTGTATATCTTCTGCTTTGGCATATTCCATCAAGAATTGTTTGAATGCAGGTCGGGTAGTTGGGTGGTGAACATGCACATCCCCGGAGTACCATCCCTTTTCAGGCAGGTTTATCCATCGTCTCATAGTAAACGTCATACTGATCTCCTTCTCATCACCTTTTACTGTGATCTTTTCTTTTATGGGGATATACTCCATGCCATGTTCCAGGCTGACCTTATATTCTTCCGGTTTGAGCAGAATGGAAAAATCTCCCGTGGTCTGATATATAACCGGATCCTTCCAGTGCGGGATAGATGAGAGGTCTTCATAAACATAACTTCGATCCTCATTATCTCCTCTTCCATTCATCCTTCTCACCGGACCAACCCAGTTTTCATCCGATTTGTATTCTATACCTTTGTAAAAGACGGGGGTCAGGGAAAAAGAATCAATTCTTGCACCATCTGGCGGGACATAGGCTACCGTATCCTTCACACTACTGATGCAGGCCATTACGGGTGTCACCTTCCCGGTTTCCTCATCCAGCACCTTTATCCTGACCAGAACTTTTCCATGCTGGCCCTCCCTGTTTTCTGAGCATCCCTGTAAATAAAATGTTCCATAAATTAGAATCAGGTTTATCAGGAATATTTTAATAGCTTTCATATTGTTCTAATTATCGTAAAGAGAATTCTACCAATTAAGTAATCCCATAAATGATACATTATTGATTTCCTAATCTTAGTTTACAATATAACTTTAGTTTCTCATAAGTTAGATAGAAACAAAATTTTTTTCTAACATCAAGCTACCTTATTTATCAGTCACGCTAAGCTATGCATCTATAAATTAAACAGGTCCACGGTGTTTAGCATTAGTTCAGCCACAATAGGTCTGGCCACTTTTTGTCTCTAATAAATTTCAAAATGTCCACCTTTTGTCTACCCCGATTTTTTTTCATGCTGGTTTCTCAACAATACATTTGTCTATTCTTTAAATCATAAAGATGTTTTGTAGTGTCTTGCGCTAGGTTGTGCTGCAGACCAATCCAGTGCGGGATACTATAAAACGAATTTTCACTACAAAACCATAAATTATGAAAACCTCAAAAAAAATAAGATCGCTAGTACTACTTATTGTCATTCTGACAGCTATTTCCTGCAGTGACGATATTTCAGATTGTGAACTAACCAATTCCGGCACCATCCAGGTAGAAAATACGAGAAATAACGGAGTATTGCAGGTACATTTTAATAAAGGCAAAATACCCGTAAATGGCATTGGAGATCTTACCGTAAAACCAGGAGAACAGGCAAACATACAATTACCTGCTGGTGTGCATAATGTAAAGACAAATCTGGTTATTACAAACTGTTCCGGGAATAGATGCAGTGTATCAACTACGCGGCTTGATGAAAAAGATGTGGATTTGTTTGCGTGTGCAACTTCGAATTTGATCTACTAGAAAAAGATCATCTAATCCTATAAAATATTTTAAAAAAACATCTTTAAAAAACTAAATATGAAAACGCAAACCAAAATAGTTGATAAAATAATCGTAATATTTATTTTATTAATATTAATGGCATGTAATAAAGAAGAAGCCATCATTGATCCCTCCGGGAATCTGGAAGAACTTCCCGGCAGCATTTCCTTAGATGAATTCGAAAGGGATGAAGGCGAAATTGGCATTAGCATCAATGCCAGGGCTATAGCAAAAAAAGGCCATAAACCTGCCAAAGCTGTATTTTCAATAAATTCAAAAAATAATATTGAGGATCAAACCATTCAATTTGATGATTTTAATAATATAGCCAATGTAGTCTTTAAAAATGAGGATTTGCCGGTTGAAGTTGAAGCTGAGCTCAAGGAAGGCGTTCCTGTAGATATTACCATACTTGATGAAACGGACAATGTATTGGCTTCAAAAAGCTTTTCAAAGTTATCATTTAAATCAAGTCCTCCGGAACAAGAGATTGACGATGAGCGTCTTGAGGATCTATTTGCCGGAGTTACTTTACGTGAAGACATATTGCATTACGTGCAGATAGTTGATCCCAACAATGAAATTTTCGGTGCACCCGGTTCACAGCATTATCCGGATATAAACAACAAAGCAACTGAAATGAGGGTTATAAAAGTAAGTGATTTAAATTATTCGGAGAATACCGAATTTGTAGATAAATACACAACTTTCAAATTTGCCAAGATCCCTGGCAAGGATTCTTTATTCTCAATTGCGGTTCATAATGGAAACGATATTCACTATTTGTATATGAATGCGGAAGTAAACGGCCGGAAACTCATGGTGCAAAGCAAGGCTAACCTCAATCAGAATGGAGGAAATACTGATGTAGCTCAGTACGGAAATTACTGGTTTAAAATTGAGAAAAAAGCACCTGGTTTATATAAAATTATTCCGTCAATTAATAACAATCCATTAACACTTTCTGAAAACGACAGCAGACTTACGGCTAGTGCTGGTTCAACATCTCAGGAACCAGCCTATTTCAGGATCTTATCTTTTGATATTGATTGGGAAATACAAAACATTGAAACAAAATTCTTAAAGCCTATTATGCCGCCGTCGAGCACTAAAAGTGCTTATAACAGTACCTTGAGGAATTGCAGCAGCGGTAGTCTGACTCAGGATATCAGTGAAGATAAAACAGAAGAAGTAATAGAAAGGGTTGGCTGGTCAGAGTCGATGTCCGTCAGTTCCTCAAACACCGGATCGATATCTTTAACGATAGGAGCTGAAGTAGAAACATCCTTTTTCGGCAATAGTGGTAAAGCAACAAGTTCGGTTACCGGTACTTATGAATACACAAAGACAAAAACAGAAACGAAATCAAAGTCAAACGATCTTGAGGAAAGGTCATCCGTTACCGTTTCAGTTAAAAGAAATGTAGGTGTACCTCCCGGTGTAGGTATCAGTGTGGCTGACGTATATCAAACTTATGAAAATGTAAAAATCCCTTACGTACAACGCTTTAGAATATTTGGAAAGTACCAGGAAAACAATTCCGAGTTAAGTGGCCGGGAAATTCTCACACAATTTGCATTCAATAGTTTCACAGGAGTGGTAACCGAGGTGCAGGATAACTTCATAGAAGTTACGGTAAGAGGCACAACGACAATGAATATTATAGAAACATTTACAGATACGAGGGATATCCCCGATGCCTGTAATTAAATAATTGATTTAAACTCATAGGAAAGCTGGAGACAAATTCTTCGGCTTTTCTGTTTTTATGAAGGCTTTGGTTTATCGTAAGTCCCGGGGATATAGGGGAATTTTTTTTCGATATCATCGATCATTTCCACACCTAATCCCGGTTTATCAGGTAAGGAAAGATAACTATCTTTAAAAACGAGAGGCTCTTTAAACAAATCAGTTCTTAATGGATTACAGGTCTGGTTGGATTCCAGCATGATCAGGTTTGGTATACCTGCTGCCAGATGTCCATTACTTATGGTAAGCAAGGCCCCATGCCAGTTATGCGGTGCACACAATTGTCCCTGCAGATGTGCCATCCTTGACACGTACCATGACTCTGTCAAACCCATAACGCCAGCATCCGGTTGTACAATATCCATGGCTTTCCGGTCTATCCATTCTTTATAATCAAAACGGTTGTCCATCACATCACCGCCATAGGATAGTTTCACATCCTTCAGGGATTCCTTTATCCTGATATAATTCTCTCTTGCCTCTGGTCCCAACCGTCTGGTCGGATCCTCTATCCATATCAGTTTCATCTTTTCCGCTTCCGGGATGAACTGCATAACCTGGTCCATATCCCATTGTGCATTGCATTCCTGGATTAATTCAAAATCAGGTCCAACAGCATCCCTGATTTTCCATACACCTTCAATATATTCTTTCATGGTCATGCCACTGACCGACCAATGTGTGCCGGGCCTGAATTTATATGCATTAAAGCCTCTTTCTTTTAATTTCAAGGCTTCATCGATCAGGTTATTAGGCCATATATCGCCTTCATACATTTCACCAGCGCTAGCATAAACTGGAATTTTTGGATCCGGGTCATGATCAATCGCCAATAACTTATACACCGGAATACCCTTAGCTTTCCCGATTATATCCCAGAATGCCGTATCAACACCAGCCCATCCCACCATTGGGCCACGTTTTAAAACCCCGGAAGTAAGAAAATCTATATCAAAAGGGTTTTTACCAATAATGGCAGGTTTGATAATCGTATCAATATATTCTTTAACTTTCGCCGGCCCTCCGTATTGGGTGGCACCCCCAATCCCTTTTATTCCGACATCTGTAAATACTTCAACAAGGATACTGTCTGTCTTCCAGCATTTATACCGTTCGGGGATCCAATCCAGATACCATTGTTCATCAGGAGGTAATTCAAAGGACAACAATGTTACCTTAACATCCGTGACCTTGATTTTTTCCTTTTCCAATCCATCAAGCGGATGATTCCGAAATACCGGAATATTCTTTTGGGATAACCCTGTTTCCTTACACCCGAATAAGGCTCCTGTAGATAATGCTCCTATGGTAGCAAGACTTGTTTTAAGGAAGGTTCTACGATTTGATTTTGACTGAGGCATTAATATTCAGATTTTCAATTTTCAATTAAATCCCTGATACGAACAGAAAGTGGTTGAATTTCTGGTAATTCATTCGAGGGTTTTTCGTAGTAAAAATAGGTGGCGGCGGCCACATCATCTGACCTGTAGAAATTCACCCATCCTTCCGGCAGGTCAGGATCCGAAAGATCCACGATCTCGTAGGGCTTATAAATATGCGTAAATGCGGGAGCCTGGTGTATTGTAATAGGGATCAGGTTTACACCCGCTTTCTGGAGTTCGAGCACATCTGCTTTCTGACTTCCTCCGATCTGCTGAAGCGTAACCATACAATCCGTCTTGAAATATACCGGATCGGGAATGTGATAGCGGTAAAACGTCCACTGCAGGTTATCCGGATCGGCAATCGGGCAGCCCTGGTAGTTATTATAGTACTGTCCCTGACCCCAGGCTGTACCGATATAGTCTTCCGTTCCGGTCCCGACCAGGGTAGGATAATCAGTATCGCCGTTAAGGTA
Source organism: uncultured Cyclobacteriaceae bacterium (assembly GCA_965365715.1). Lineage (GTDB taxonomy): Bacteria > Bacteroidota > Bacteroidia > Cytophagales > Cyclobacteriaceae > JAGTVG01. Next base: position 13,445 of record CBDUCT010000012.1, read on the forward strand.
CACTTTCACCTCACCTTCACCCCACCAATAATCCTTATAGACCGGATTGGCATGAACACTTACGTTCGTACCAAGATACCTCCCCTTCCCTTTAACTTCCGGCAGCAACATGAAATCCTGCGTGAGTGTAGTGGCCGTATCCCTGTGCCAGAAGCAATGAAAATACATAAAAGAATCATTCCATTCCGACAATACCTGAAGGTTGACATCATAAAAGATCATAGGCAATTCTGCATCGGATTCATTTACAATTTCAATTTTGGCTGATCTCCTGAACGGCATTTGAATATTCGTATTGAAAGATCTTCCTTCAGGATTCGAGAAAAGAGCATTCTGAAAAGTAGTGGTCCTGCCCAGGCCAATGCCAAAGAAATCACCGAATGGTGCGGAGACAGCGGGTTTTTCTTCATCGTCCCAGTACATATTGATCACCAGGCTTCTGAGCATTTGTGGTGAGCGGTCGCTGATGGTGATCCAGATACGGTTGATGATACCCGGTCCCTGGATATCCAGCAGGGATTTGGTTTCCCCGGCTTTAATAAAATCACATGGATGTCCTTTGGCCCCGAAATTCTCTATACCTCCCTGTCCTTTGTCCCCGCTGATGTTCTCAAAACTTACCCATCGAGGTTCGATGTAATCAGAATATTCATAAAGCTGGTTAGGTATTGGACTGGCTTTTTGTTCTATGGTAGTGGAATAATCACAGGCGAGAAGGCCCATAAGAAGAAAGATGATCGGTATACGTTTCATTTGAAATTATATTGATTGGTTAAATATTTTATATCAGGCTTTACGTTTTATATAATTATTTACTCGAGTATCAGGTAGTTTTTTGCTTCAATTATCATCCCATTATAGTCAAAGGGATTTTCGCTGAAATTGCAAATGATTTTGTCCCCTGTAGAAAACGATGTCATTTCAACCTGGTATTCCTCATCCAGAAATTCATGGTCTGTCATTGCAGCCAGACCTATCCTTTCATGCCAGGAATCCACGTGGGCCAGGGATTGGAACAGTTCTTCCTGATCCCAATCCGGCGAGATGAAGAAATGTGGCAGGTATCCCCACAGCATATCCTCTAGCCAACCGGGATGACCCTCTTCACTACTCACACCTCCATATCGCATATTGAACACAGCATCATGAAATACCAGTGGCCATAGTGGAATAGATACACCCTGCACCCGCTTATGCCTGTTCTCAAACCAATCGATATAGGGAATGCCAAAATCAGCTGATTCTTCACTTCCAAACACAATACCCTGATCCTTATAGAATTTCATCAATTCCTCTTTGGCATGCCGGTCCTGATGTTTTGTCAACTCATCGCCTGGTTCAAAAGACTGGTATAGCTGCATGGCCGTTATGATATCCACAAACATAGCTTTGGGCTCAAGCGTTTTTATCTGTTCCCAGTTTCTTTCAGCATATTGGAGGCTATACCTTGAGTTCAGTATATAAGCCTGTCCTCCCCGCCATACGCCTCCTGTTAGCAGGTCTCCATCGGCATTCCTGTTGATTCCATTCGGGAAACTGGGAGTATGAGCATACATATCCTGGTTATTATCGTGTAAACTCACCAGCAAGGGAGGTTCAGAAGAGAGTAAGTCCTTCAATTCATCTAGGGAACCAAGCTCCGGTTCCGGCGGCCATATGTCCTGGTGTGAATTGTCATACCCACCGTTAATCCAACCTCCAATTTTTATCATTCCTTTCGTGAGGCCCAGGTCCTTGAGCCGGTCAATCATGGCCTTTAATTCAGAATAGGTGAATCGGATTTCTAAAGGATGCCCATTTTCATATTGATAATCGCCCCGCAGCATAAAATCTTCTGCAGTCGACTTTCTTCGGGAGGGAAAAGCCAGGTTGATCCAGAAAGCCCTGCCCCCGAGAAAACTTTTCACATCGGGATTTGCTAGTATTTTGTCCTCCAGAGAAAGGAATTGTCCCTGATCAATCATCCATTGCCGGTAAACCTTTGCCAGTTCTACATAATCGCCCTCTACAAATTTCATGCGATATGTGTAAGGATGTTTCCATTTACCAAGCGTTCTTATATACATCGGGGTACCCGTACTGTTCGCAAAAAAACCACACATATCCTCAAATCCTTCATCAAAGATCCCGATCCAACCGGCGTTTTCTTTTAATCCTCCAATAAAACGCATATTTAACCGGGTATAAAAAGGATAAATTGTCCTGGGATACATAGCCCCATACATGGCAGCATCCGCTGTAGTTCGTGTAGCAGGATCATATCCCGAGCGTATAATTTCACCTACGCCCTTTGGGATTATGATATCGTCAGATATGATCGGTGGCGGGTAGACCAGGCTTGGGATAGATTCATCTATCTCCAGGATCTTATACACCAGCCAGGAATCCTCCAGTTGGATATTTACTAAAAAGGTTCCAATGATTAGTCCTTGCCTGCCCGTCAGGGTAAAGCGAATATTATCACCTTCCATCTCACCATGGAAATGTCCGGGATACTGATGTGTCAAACTTCGGCCAGTCCTTAACCATACTTCTCCAACTTCGACTTCACTTTTATCCTGAATGGCCACCGACCAGGTCTCCCACTTTTTATTGTTTGCCAGGTCTTCAATCTCTGTGCGGGAATTTGAATATATCCTGATAGAGAGGAAATCGTTTTTCAGCTCCTTCAAAACAGTAACCGGTTCGTCCGTATTCATATACTCCGAATATCGAAATTTCTGCCCCTTTTCCTGATGGCAACCTGGAAAAATGAACACTGTGCACAAAATGATCAGGTGAAAGTTTCTATAAAAAATCATGGATATATTTATTATCAATTTAAAAAATCAGGAGCTCAATATATTTTGATCCGAACTCAATTTAAGAAAAACTTTTAATAATAAATGTGGTAGGGTTGATATATCAAGACAATTAATTGAAATTGTAGATACGAAAAATAATTTCCCGGACTATTGTAACATATTGGATAGGATATGATCTAAATAGGTAAAGATCCAGGCAATTAAAACGGTATTTTTCACACTAGAATATGGATACGACAGAGCAAAACTTTTCAAGACTTCTGGAGGAAAATAAGGATAAGATCTACAGGGTCTGTTGTTACTATCTGTCGAATGATGAAGATAGGAAAGACCTATACCAGGAAACCCTTTTGAATATATGGAAAGCATTCAAATCCTTCCGTGAGGAATCTTCTTTTTCAACCTGGGCATTCCGCATTACAGTAAATACAGCGCTGCAATTTATAAGCAAAGAAAGGAGATTAGAAACCAGCAGGAAGGACTTTTCAGGTCAGTTTATAAGCCAGGAGGATAATCCTCTGAGCACCGAAGGGAATGAGATCGAAATATTGCATAAGAGCATCCTTCAACTCCCATTAATTGACATGATCATTATTTCACTGGTATTAGAGGAGGTTAAATCAAATGATATAGCTAAAATTATCGGGCTTACAGACTCGAATGTCCGTGTTCGGATCCATAGAGCAAAGAGTATATTAAAAAAGATCATCGAAGGAGGTGAATCATGAAATATGAAGAAATTATAAATAAATCAAAAGAAGTGAAAGCGCCTGATCCCAACGTCGAAGCAGGTGCAAAAACCAAAAAACATGGAGCTATGGAAAATATACTTAACCTTTTAAAGAAAACAGATTCAAAAACTCGTCTTGGGATCAGAGTGTTACAATTATTCTATTTAGCTATGATCCTGGTTGCCATATCCTATTTGCTTATTTCATCAGATCTCTTTATTAATCTTGGTATTGGATCGTTAATTATTGCATTTATACTTATAATATTTGTTCAGCAACTCCGGTTCAGGGCATATTCCAACAACTACACGAATAATCCGGTAATCAAATATTTACATGAAGCAAAAAAAAGAATGAGGGTATTTACTCCAAGAACGTATTATGTTATCCCAATTTGGCTCTTTATCGATATTGGCATCTGCCTGATGCTTAAAACAGCCCTTGAAGGAACCGCATTTTTTCTACCGGCAGTTATCCTCCTGCAGGCTCTTTTGATCATACTGGTTATCATTGACTTCTATACGGCATATCTCGTTTGGAAAAGAGATCACAAACCAGTACTAGAGGAAATTGACACTATGTTGGACGAGATAGAAAAGGCCTGATCATGAGATCATTTAATCTTAGTACATTTGACAGGTTTCCCAATATACAACAGATGTTAATAAGACTGAAATTATCCAGTACCTGGTAAAAACATTTGACATGTTACAACTGTTATAGTTATTTAGTCGTCTCTTTCTAGGTACGAATACAACAAATCACCTGAAATGCTCAAAAACTACCTGAAAATCAGCATCCGAAGTCTAGTCAGGCACAAACTTTTCAGTGGTATAAATATTCTGGGACTTGCCCTGGGATTATCCGCCTTTCTCCTGATACAGGAATATGTAAACTTCGAAAAAAGCTATGACACCCATTATGTAAAAGCAGAACAGCTATACAGGGTTTCCACATTCGAGGTCATTAATGATGTAGTTGAGACAAAAGATGCCATGGCAACTTACGGGGCCGGGAAGGTACTGGCTGAAGAGATCCCTGAAATTTTGAATTATACTGTTACGCTCAAGTTTGAAGAGCTGGTATTCCGGAAAGGTGAGAATATAGTCCACGAGAAAAAAGTGATATCCGGAGATTCCAATTTTTTCAAATTATTCACATACAAAGCATTACAGGGAGATATAGAATCCATGTTGAATGAACCGAACTCCCTGGTGTTAACAAAAAGTAAGGCAGTCGATTATTTCGGGGATGAAAATGCATTGGGACAATCCATAGAGGTCCTTGGGGACTTTAGCCGGTCATTTGTTGTATCGGGTGTAATAGAAGACATACCGGACAATACACATTACAAATTTGACATAATCATATCAGATAAGAGTATAGCCGACCGTTTTGACTATAACAATTGGAATTGGAATAACTATTATGTCTATCTTCAGCTGACACCTGATTTTGACAAAACGGTATTGGATGAAAAACTGGTGACAATTACGAAAAAGTATGAAGGAGAAGAGAGTAATTCCCTCTGGGATGTACATCCTGTTTCCGGCATTCATCTCACTTCTGACTTTACTTTCGAGCCGGAAATGCCGGGTAATGCCAGGGCGGTGTCATTCCTGGCCATTATATCCATATTCATCCTTATAATTGCCTGGGTAAATTATATCAACCTGTCAACGGCCAGGGCAGTGGACAGGGCACAGGAAGTGGGATTACGAAAGGTGATCGGTGCTTTTAAGGCGCAACTTATCCTTCAATTCCTGCTGGAATCTTTAATGATCAACTTTCTGGCATCACTCCTGGCACTTATAATCCTTGAGGCTTCATTGCCATTTTATCACGGGATTATTGGAACAGTTATTACAGATCATATCTGGAACCATACTCCCATACTGATCAATCTGGGGATTTTCTTTATAGCAGGAACATTTGTATCGGGTCTGTACCCGGCTCTTGTCCTGTCATCCTTCAAGCCCGCTTATGTCCTAAAAGGGAAATACCAGCATTCCCGTGGTGGCATATTTCTAAGACAGGGACTGGTTGTCGTACAATTTGTAACCTCACTGGTACTTATTGCGGGTACATTCATTGTTTCATGGCAGGTAAACTATATGCGGGGCGCTGACCTGGGCATTAAAACCGAATATGTTATCGGCTTCCCTATGCCGTCTGTTGACGATGAACAATATGAAACATACGAATCAAGTGCGGAGACATTTAAAGAGGCACTTCGAAACCACACGGCTGTTAAATCAGTTGGAGGTACATCCAATCTTCCGGGTGGTGGTGGATCTGATATTAACTCCACGACAGGGGGGATACGACTTGTGGGAATAGCTGACAGGATTGAAGGAACCACCTACATTCAGTTTATAGATGACCATTTCATTGAAACTGTTGAAATGGAGGTTATAGCAGGCAGGAATTTTGATAGAAGAATGCAATCAGACTCGGCTGCTGTGGTCGTTAACCAGGCTTTTCTGAAACGATACAATGTTTTTGATTATGAAAATATAGTAAATGAAGAGATACAATTCGGTTCTGAGGAAAGCGGGGATAAGCGGACCATCATTGGTGTAGTGAAAGACTTTAACAGAACCTCACTGAAATCAACCGTGGAACCTTCATTGTATTTTCCCTGGCTGAATCCCTCTTCCACAGTGGTTTCATTCAATTCCGACAGTTTCCGCGAGGGATCGGATTTCCTTGAACAGCAATGGGCTGAGTTTTTCCCGGATGCACCACTAAATTCTGTCTTTCTTGAAGATCGCTATGAAAGCTTATATGAGCAGGAAAGCAGGTTTGAAGGTGTTTTCGGTACTTTTTCCATCCTTGCTATCGTAATTGCCACCCTGGGGCTTTTCGGGCTTTCGGCTTTTATTGCTATTCGAAGGACTAAAGAGGTTGGTATACGGAAGGTACTAGGTGCCCATATTACAGGTATTATTGCATTGTTCTATTATGACTTTCTTAAACTCATAGGCATTTCACTGCTGTTTGGAATTCCTGCAATTTATTACGGTATGAACCAATGGCTGGAGAATTATGCATACAGGATCGATTTTCCATGGCTGGCGGTTATTTTATCCGTTTTCATAGTGATTGTATTCGCGTTTCTCGCTGTGGGATACCAAACATTCCGCGTAGCGGTTCTTAATCCGTCCCAGACTCTGAAGTATGAGTAAATAATTTTCATTTCAATGTAATTGTAACCCTCAATCTTCTGTTGTTAAGCGATTATTTTTCTACATTTATAATGACTTAACACATTTTTTATGAAAATCTCGCGGCGAAAATTTTTAGAGATCGGTGCAGTCACTTCGGTCTCCTCCCCTTTTCTTATAAGCAGTTGTACCAGGGATCAGCAATATTCCGATCAGGTAAATTCATTGTATGAACAATTTCAAAACCCTGGCATGTCAGCCAGGCCATTTGTCAGGTGGTGGTGGAATGGAGATAAACTAACAGCGGAAGAGATCCTCAGGGAACTGGACCTCTTACTCGAAGCTGGCATAGGAGGTGTTGAGATCAACCCGATACGTTTCCCGGATGGTTGTGATCCTGTTGGTTATAGATCCCTGGAATGGTTGAGCCCGGAATGGATCCAGATGCTTAAGGTAACTGTTGACGGAGCCCGGGAACGCGGGATCATTTGCGATATCATTGTAGGATCAGGCTGGCCGTTTGGCGGTGAGTTTCTTGAGAAAGATGAGCAGACTCAACTCATGACTTTCGAAACGATCAATCTTGAAGGGCCGGGACAATTTACTTTTCAACTAAATGAACTCGTAGAAAAGGTGGATCCCGGCATACATTCAAAAAATGAAAAAGTCTATAGAGAAATTGAAGGAATACGACTGGCTGAATATGATATGAAGGAATTTGATCCCGGACTGGAACTTATGGATCAGGTCAGGGATGGTGCGATTAGTTTTGAGGTTCCTGAAGGGAAACATATTCTGTACTATCTGGTCAAATTAACCGGTTTCCAGGCCGTTATCAATGGAGCTCCGGGTGCAGCCGGACCAGTTCTCAACCATTATAATAAGACAGCGGTTGAAA
>CBDUCT010000013.1:0-21011 GCA_965365715.1 uncultured Cyclobacteriaceae bacterium
AAACAATCCTGTAAGTTCTATAGCCTCGGCAAGAGAACCGCCACCATTATTTCTTAAATCAAGCAATATAGCATGAATACTGTCATTCTCTAGTTTTGAAAGCAGCTTTTTAACGTCTTTTGTGGTGCTTTTGTAATCAGGATCCCCTCTTCTGTAACCTTCAAAATCCAGATAAAAGGAAGGTATAGTGATTACACCTATCCTGTAGGGTTTGCTTCCCCGGTATATGGTCATCACTTCTTCCTTGGGTGCAGCCTCTTCGATTTTTATCTTGTCCCTCACAAGTGATATCTCAACAGGCTTTGCAGCGGGACCATCTTCACCCTTCAGAATTTTTAATCGTACAATGGATCCTTTTGGACCTCTTATGATCTTTACTGCTTCATCAAGTCGCCATCCAATAATATCCACCATTTCTCCGTCTTCTCCCTGTGCTACCCCGACTATTCGATCATCTTTCATAATCAGTTTACTCTTAAAAGCCGGTCCGCCAGGGAGGATCTCAGCAACCTTGGTATATTCATTGTCTGATTGCAGGCTGGCCCCGATACCTTCCAGACTCTGGCTCATGCCGATCATAAAGTTATCATAGGTTATTGGGAGGAAATAATTAGTATGCGGATCAAATGCTTCAGAAACCGAATTCATATATATCTGAAAAACATCATCGCTTTTAAATTTTACAAGCCAGTTGAGTAAATTTTCGTACCGCTTGGTCAGGTTCTCCGTAACTTTATCTTCTTCTGTATCATTTAATATCCTGGTCAGCTTTTCATTTTTTACATACTTCCTCCAGTATAAGTCCAACTCCTCACTGTTGCTGGCCCAGGCAGAATTTTCCCGGTCAATAACGATCATTTCATCCTTGGAATAATCAAAATCTTCCTGAATTAACTGAATTGCGTACTCGTTCCTTTCTTTATACCTGTCCTGGAAAACATTGTATATTTCAAATGGAGCGCTGAGATCACCTGACCGTAGTCCATCATCCATGCTGTACCTGTACTTTTGAAACTGGTCAATATCCTTCTGCAAAAAGTATATCTTATTAGGATCGAACCCATTCACATAATTGTCAAATATGATGGATGAAATAGAATCATCTATCTGCATTTTCCTGAAATGATATTTTTCAAGAATGGTAGAGACAACCATGCTGACTTTCTTCTGATGATCTGTTGCCATTAATGTTCCCGGATCATTATCACTAGTATGACTGCTAGAAAGAATCGATATGAACAGAACGATCAAAGACAAGAGCAATCCTTTAATTTTCTTGTTATTCATGCTTTTATAAGAAATTTATCCATGAATTTAAACGAATATATGCTTCTATTGATATAACAAATGTTATAATTGTTACTATAATCAACAAAAATGCCAGATTTTTTTGACAATTCAGGAATATGGATATAAAAATGCTCAATAGAACATTCGGCAATGCAGACCTGATCCTGATAGATCAAATTTTAAAGAACCGGTTTCAAAGGCAAACCAGGATACTGGATGCCGGTTGCGGAGAAGGGCGCAACATGACTTATTTCATAAATAATGGTTTTAATCTCTATGGAATTGATATCAATTCAGATGCTGTGAAAATGGCCAGGATGTACTGCAAGTCATTAAACAAGAATTATGAAGCAGAGCAAATTCAAAAATTTTCCATAGAAAATAATCCCTTCCCTGATAATTTTTTTGATTCCATCATCTGTATTAATGTATTGCACAGCGCGAATAACCGGAATGAATTTTTTCTTTGGCTAAAGCAATTATCCAGGATGATGAATTTTGGGGGTTTTCTTTTACTTGGAACCCAAAGTAATATTGGAATAAAAAGCTATCCAATAAAAAGTGATCAAAAGGAAATAGTTGAGCCTGAACAGGAGGATTTATTTCTTCTGACCGGAGATGTTCTCAATGAGATCCTGAGACTTGATTATTTAAAGAATGTAGAAAATACCAAAACGCTATTGATCGACGAAAAAATAAGCACTACTTATCTTTTCCTGGAGAAATTCGTTTAGGTTCCGGTAACTTGATGGTGTTGTTCTTTTTTCAATTCATCCAGGATCATTAAGGCTATTTCTTCCTTTTGATTCAGTATTCGGGGATCTTTTTCAATGGAACAAATTGAAGGATTTACCCCACACTGAAATGCCTCAAGGTAATATTCTCCAGTTGATTCCCAAAGAATATCGGAAAAAGAAGCCTTAGAGTCTGTGTTAATATTAATTGAAGCCAGGGAGATCTCTTTGAGTTCATCAGAATTCTTTACTCTTAAAAAAATCCGTATACTTTTCATACTTCATCTTTTACTCCCACAAAAGATTGTAATTATATCATATATTATTTTTAATTTACAATTAATTATAATTTGAAACAACATATTGAGTGAACATAATTAAGAAGAGAACATGAATCCAAAAACAATAGCCTTGGTGGCCCATGATCATAAAAAACAAGCTATGGTTACCTGGGCAAAAAAGAACCTTGAGAAGCTCCGCAACCATAAACTTTATGCGACCGGAACAACTGGAAAGATACTGGAGCAGGCGCTCAATATGCCGGTGAAAAAACTAAAGAGCGGTCCGATCGGAGGTGATCAGCAAATTGGAGCACTAATAGCCGACCAGAAAATTGATATCCTGTTTTTCTTCTGGGATCCGCTTGAGCCGCAACCACATGATCCGGATGTAAAAGCCTTATTGAGATTGGCGGTCGTATGGAACATTCCTGTAGCCAGTAATATTGCTTCAGCTGATTATTTAATAAATTCTCCGTATTTTAACGGAAAATATGACCGCGAGATACCGGATTTTTCAGAACATGTAAACCGTCAAACGTAATCCAATGTAAATGCCTCTTGTCTTATAACACACCTTGAAGGTATTTGATCAATCCCCCCATGGATTTGTGGCAAATACAGTTAATTCAGGAATAAAGCCACGATCATCCATTTCCAGCGATGCCTTAACAGTATGTGCTATTTCTTCACTTCTAAGCCTGTTACTTCGCACATTCCTTTCAATGCGATCTGGATTTCCAAAAGCAGTAGTTACTTCACTGGGGTTTATCAGTATAACCCTTACGTTGAATTTTCGTAATTCCGCCTGCCAGCATTCCGTCATACCTCTCAGGGCAAATTTGCTTGAAGCATACACAGTTCCCCTTTCATAGCCCTTTTTGGCTGCAGTAGAGGCGATATTTATTATATTTCCGTATTGCTGCTCTTTGAACATTTGCGCTGCATGTTTTGCCATCATAGCTGCCCCTATTACATTTACCTGATAGACATTCAGAAAGTCTTCTTCAGTAACATCCGTAAGATGTGTGGACTGGCTACCTATTCCGGCATTATTGACAAGTACATCCAGACTGCCCCACTCTTCACGCACAAACTGATAGGTCTTCTCTATATCTTCTGATTTGGCAACGTCTGCAGTGAAAGGGATCGCCCCTGTCTCTTCAGCTGCCGATGCCAGCCTGTCTTTATCCCGGCCTGTGATGATCACCGCAGCGCCACCATCAACCAGTAGTTTTGCAGTAGCCTTACCAATACCAAGACTGCCACCGGTAACAAGTATTTTTGATCCATGTATTTTCATTGTTTTGCCATTTAGGTGAGAGATTAATATTCAATTAATGATCCTGAACACAGGATATAATCTGTATGATTTTTCAAAGTACTCCGAATTCCTGTATATATAATCCAACTGAGCCTGCGAATTGTTTCCGAAGTCTTTATCTTTTCTTACTTTTTGCTCCAAGGAATCCTTTAGCCAGGGCTTTTCAATAAGAAGCTGTTCTGCTATTTCTTCAAATACATAGGCCGAAAAATGTTCTTTTTGCTGAAGAACGGGATCAAAAAAATTCCATTTAAGGAAAGAATCTTCTCCCTGAGGTTCAAGGGTTTCAAGGATATACCGTAAACGCTGTTGTTTAACAGGGACATGAATATCGCCTTTTCTTACTTTTATTTGCATTTGAACCCGTTTCAAAACAGTATTGTAATGAGGATAATGCCCTTCATATGGTGATTTATAGGTTTTAAAGTCTTCTATATAGTATGCCTCCACATTAATCAAGGTATCCGCGCCATACCTCTTGTAATAAATGTTGTTCGCATCAAAACAATGAATTACATTTTCCCATGCCTGGGGAATTATATATGCTTCAGGAACTGATATTGAATTATTCGGGATTAGTTTATCAAAATAAGGTATTTTAATTTCATAGGGCTTGTTGTGATGATATTTAAGTCGTGTTCCCCCGGTGACACTGCTGTTAATCTCGCTGGCTTCATATCCTTTAAAAATTATCGTGTCAGGATTCGAAAGATCCTGAGACCAGGTTAATTCATATATTTCCTTTTCTAAGATTTCAAGGCGGTCCTGTTCCCTGATGGCAATAATTTCGTCCTTATAGGCCGCTCCATGTTCCATTATGGATATAAGAAACAGGTAGGTGGCCTTAACTCTATCTTTAAACGGTTTTAACATATGCGCCTCTGACATAAATCCAAGGGTCTGAAACAATGCCGTATAACCTGTGGAGAACCTCGGATAATCATAGAACTGGGTATATCCATTATCCGGGGTTTTCCCATATACATTTACAAACGGACACATCTCATATCCTTTTCTTTTCATAGTCTCAAATAAAGATGGTGTGAATTTCTCTTTCAGGTACTGTCCAAGTGATCCCCCCAGTTTCTGTGGCTGCGTATCAAGACAGGTCATAGTATATTGATAATCCGCCCCATTGGATGTATGTGTATCAACAAATATCTCAGGATCGAAAAGATGATAGAAATGCACGAATGACCTGGTGTTCTTTGCATCCATCTTAATAAAATCCCTGTTAAGATCCAGGTTCTTTGCATTTCCACGGAAACCATAGGCTTCAGGGCCATTTTGATTGGCGCGGCCGAATGATCCCCTTACCAATCCTCCTCCAATATTATAAAATGGAATCACAGCAAGGTGTATATGTTGTGAATAACTTTCTGATATTTTACCGGAGGCCAGGTCCCTCAACAGCATCATGGAAGCATCCACCCCGGCCGGTTCACCCGGATGGATTGCATTAAGGACCAATACCTTTATCTTACTTTCAGATTGAGATCCTGCCCGCTCTTCATTGTTAAATAAAACAACATGTAAGGGGTAACCGCTATCTGTCGGTCCGATTTCTTCAATCCGTATTGATGGATATTGTCGGGCTAATTGACGATAATATTCTATACATTCAAAATAGGTGGTCGTTGCACGGCCATCTGATCTTTCGAATGGGGTTAAGTCCTGCGGCTGCGCAAAGGATTCAAATACATATATTGACAACAGGACTGAAGCAAAGACATTTTTAATCCAAATCATTTCAAAAGTCAAAAGAAGAATTAAATTCCGGAAATTACAAAGCAGGTCAGGTTTTTTCTATCCACTTGGTATCCTCAAATACAGGAGCATTTTTGATAGTATTGATGATTTCTCCGGGATGTTTGCTTGACAATAAAATTTCACGGTTATTCTTCTTCAAGAATCCGGAGGTTACCATATTATCTAGCATATTCAGAAATTCATCATAAAAACCATTTATATTCAATAAGCCAATCGGCTTTCTAATTAATTTCAACTGGATCCAGGTTAATATCTCTCCCATTTCTTCCAGTGTACCGAAACCCCCGGGTAAGGCCAGAAATCCATCCGAGATCTCTGCCATTCTCTGCTTCCTCTCATGCATGGATTCCACAATTATTAGCTCAGTCACATTATCATGTCCTACTTCCAGGTCATAAAGGAATCTTGGGATGACGCCTATGACTTTGCCATTCAAAGAAAGGATCTTGTCGGCCAGCACACCCATGATACCAATGCTGCCGCCACCATATACCATAGTCAGGCCTTCATCAACAATAATTTCAGCAAGTTCCTCTGCAGTTTTTTCATATATGGGATCATTTCCCTTACTTGAGCCGCAAAATATGCATAAATGCTTCATCTGGATAGAAATTTTTATATTTCAAATACTTTTTCAAAATAGCTTTTATCTTCCTTATAAAAAAAAATTACGGATATTTACTCACAAAATTTTTAATATGGAGTGGTACGAGGTTTTGCTTATCATCTCAGTAGGATTTATTGCTGGTTTTCTGAATACCATTGCCGGTGGCGGATCCCTGATCACCTTACCTGTTTTGATCTTTCTTGGCCTGCCTCCTGCCGTTGCCAATGGCACCAACAGGATCGCGATATTCTCCCAGAATATATTTGGAGTACTTGGTTTCAGATCAAAAGGTGTATCAGATTTCCCGTATAGTATTTCACTTGGTATCTCTGCTTTTGCGGGCGCCATTATCGGGGCAAAGATTGCAGTGGATATTCCCGGAGATCTGTTCAATAAAATTCTGGCGGTTCTGATAGTAGTTATCGTTTTATTTCCGATCCTGAAAAGGAAATCATCTAGTCCGGATAACAAGATCGAACGCAAAGGTTTAAAATACCGTATTATCGGGATTTTTACTTTTTTCTTCATTGGGATATATGGAGGGTTTATCCAGGCAGGTGTAGGTTTTATAATTATTGCAGCACTTACGGTGATCAACAGATTTTCTCTTGTTAAAACAAATAGCATAAAGGTTTTTGTTGTTCTGATCTATACCATCTCCGCACTCTTTATATTTATTATTGAAGGTAAGATCCACTGGGGTTACGGGCTCACCCTCGCCGTCGGGAACTCATCGGGCAGCTGGATAGCCAGTCGTCTTTCTGTGAAGAAAGGAGATAACTGGGTGAAGTGGTTTATCATTGTTACAGTAATAGCACTCGCCGTTAAACTCTGGATGTTCTAAAAACATGCTTCGATAATTAAATGTAATTGCCTTGTAAATTGTTTTAATTTGTATTAAGAAAATATTTCAAACTGTTTCTGAAAACAGTTTGATTGATTTACAAAATTTGTTTAAATACCTAGCACTAAAAAAAGATTTATAACATGAACGTCAGGGGAAAATTATTTGAGATATATGATGTAAGTAAGGTAAGCGAATCTTTCCGTAAGAGAGAATTTGTAATTGAATATAAGGAAAACCCACAATATCCCGAGTATCTGAAATTTGAGCTGATACAGGATAAATGTGACTTGCTTAACAATTTCAAAGTGGGAAGCCTGGTTGAAGTGTATTTTAATTTAAAGGGAAGGCAATGGACTAACCCGAAAGGTGAGAAGGTGTATTTTAACTCTTTACAGGCCTGGCGCCTGGAACCGATAGCAGGAAACGATGAAACACAGGCCGAATATCAACCCCCTGTCGGAGACGATCTGTCATCATTTACCGAGGAAGATGAGTTACCATTTTAATTCTGATCACAGCGGAGAAAAAATGCCATCTATCTTCTTAGTGCATTGCCTTTCGCTTTATGCTGTGCTATAATCATATTGATCCTTTCACTACATGATCTGTAGACTTTGTTGCCTGGCCCCATTCCAAAGGATGAAGGCTATATGCTAAAAAGGACTCTATCCTGTTTATTGCTTATACCTGGAAATCTTTTACACTGGAAAACATAGCGAGGATATTTTCCACCGGTACTTCAGGTAAAATATTATGAATTTGCTGGAATACAAATCCCCCATCGGGAGACAATATCTCGAGTTGTTTGTGCACATGATCATATACGTCCTGGGGATTCCCTTCCGGCAAGACATGCTGGGTATCGCAACCTCCTCCCCAGAAAACGATTTCTTTCCCAAAGTCTTGTTTCAACTGTTCGGGTTCCATGCCACGGGCAGTTGTCTGTACAGGATTTATCGTATCCAATCCGGCATCTATCAGATCCGGCAGTAATTCCCTGACACCACCGCAGCAGTGTAACATTACCTTGACATCGGCCAGTTCTTTTGCTCTGGCCCACATGATCTGATGCCTTGGTTTAAAATATTCCCGGTACATCTCAGGCGACATTTGAGGACCGGATTGCATACCGAGATCATCTCCAAAAAGAATAATGTCAATGTTGTTTCCTACAGCTGAAAGAAACCTGTCGAGGTTTGCCATGTGTATTTCCAGAAGCCTGTCAAGGAAATCATGAACCCCCGGCGGATCCATGGCAAGCATTAACAGAAACTGGTCATTCCTGTACAACATCTGACCACTCTCCAGGAGATTTCCTCCGAATAAGCCAATTATAGCTCGGTCTGTAGATCTTCGGAGCCTGGAAGCAGTTTCCTTTAGTAATTTTTCTCCCTCTTTACCATCAGTCAGCGGACCGGGTGGTGAAACTACGGTATGCCACATGGATTCATCCATAGCAGCATTGATATCAGTCCGGTCGGTTCCTTCTTCATAAAAAGGATACCAGACTTGTTCAAAGAACTGGGCTCCATCAGGCATTTGAGCTATGATCCTGCCAGATGCACTTCTAATGACCCATCGCTTCTCTTCCCTTTCCGGGTTTACCCATTCAGGGAGAAAACAATCCGTGCCATCGGGTAAAACCCAGGGGTGCCAATCCTTATCCTCTGTGGCAAAAGCTCTTCCCAACTCTATGGTATCGATATCCAGGGCATCAAGCACATCATTGTCCAAGACAGCCAGTTGCTGGACGGGGTCATAGATCCGTACCGGGGCAGGTTTTAAACCCAGCGCGGCCCTTAATTTCGGATATAGTGAAGCGGAGAGTCCGGATGAACGGTGTCCGGACAGATCAACAGGAATTCTGTCAGATGATTTAAACTGAAATGCCCGCAATACACGTTCTCGGGAAGTTAATTTGTCGTTTTGTTCCATGTAACTTGTAAAAAATGTACTGAATTGGGTTTAATATTTATATTATCATTTATATCCCTTAAGTGCTCACCGACCACATTTACCTCTGTCCATTTGGCATTGGGATAAAGACTGAAAAACTGATCAGGGATAAACTCTATTGTTTCTCCTGCAATCTCCCTGAATTGAAAAATGATCCCCTGATCTTTATTGGATGGCATAACATTTACCATGAGCAATCCCGGATATTCTCTATTGAGAATACTTGTATAATCTATACTTTGGTCATTCCTACCTTCAGGAAAGACCCGCCCTGTCAAAGGGATCCTGGACTGCCATCCAAAATCCGAGGCCTTCTGTATGCCTGGATCATCTGTTGAGGTTAAAAAGTACCGCCAGCTCAGGTTACCCTCCTGGCTTGCTCGAAAATTTGTAGTCCAGTAATTGTTGAGCACCCAGGAGTACACATGATTTGATACAGGATCATGGTGGTAACTGAAAATTCCTATATTCAATCCTCCAAGATGAAATAATGGGATCTCAGGACTTACAATTAAGATCTGCCCTTCTTCAGATCTGATAGAAACATAATTCTGCACGGTATTCCAGTCAGAAGAGGTTCCCGCGAGCTGGTCCTTACCCGGCCTTACAGCCCCTCCCTGCGCTTCAAAGATGATTTCTCCATTTTCTTCCATGAATGGGAAAGCAACATAAAGGGCTTCAGGCCTTACTACAGGATTTTTGATTAAAGAATAATTGATCTCTATCAGGGGCTCTTCATTATAAAAACGATATTCAATTTTTACCGGCACATCAGAACAATCTTCCAGGTAGCCCTGAACATGAATGGCTGTCCAGATAGATCCTCTTTCAATTTTATCAAAAGACACATTTGTCAGACTGGTGCGTTTCGGCTCTTCATGTAAGGTATACAATTCCAGCTGACGCCGGTTGCTCAATCTCTCATATATTAACTGGCCTGGTTTCCAATCTGAATTTGTGTCTACCATTTCTTTTTGCCGCGCCTTATCAACCAGTGAGCTAATACTACCTGTCTCCGGATCCAGGATTACCGACCAGTGATCATTCTCGAACTCCCCATGAAAAGGTTCAACCATCCTTGAGATTTTTTTACCCTCCTCAGTTTTGATAATGAGGGATCTATAACCCATAGGCGGAACGTCCTTCACCCACAATACCCAATGGGTACCATCTGACCGGCTGGAAACCGATTGTACAGGAACATGTTTGCCATCAGGATAGTTTATAGAAAAGTTTGATCCTGGTTCTATTATTTCATGATCAATATACAGGGATACCAATCCTGATCTTGTCTGATTCAGTGTATTGAATATGGTTATAGAGGGTTCATTGAACCTCGGGACATGTTCTTGTAATAATCCAAAAGCCTCTTCCCTTAATATTCTGGATTCCTTCAATGCTTCCCAGGCATAGGATGATTTCTCAGCCCATTGAACCATGCTGTTTTCGGAATAGGGATGTGATATGCTTTCCGCTGCACCGAAAGTATGCTCATCATAAAACAAAATGTTTCTATAAATCTGATCTATTTCGGAAAAGATGCCGGGCTTTAATTCTCCGCCAAAGGCTGTACTCATAGCCAGTAAACTGGTAGTAACATTCATTTCGGTCTGGGCTTCTCGTATTGCAGCGGTCTCCCGGGCTGCCGAACCAAATCCATCTGTCCACCAATCCGGCCAGGCTTTCTGATAGGTTTCAAGTTCATCACCATGGTGGGTGTCAATATATTCCATAAACTCACTGGCAGTGGCACTTCTTAACCGGGGCCACAAATATTGATCATTCCATTCTTTAATTACCTTATTGGGGGTAAGGGCAGGAGGAGCGTTATCCGTTACGTACCCGGAATATTGCAGAGCCAGGTGATTGAACGGATATTCATTTTCTTCGAGCATTGTCAGATAATTCAGGAGGTTTGATTTAAAATTGTCCAGATCTCCGGTATGAATAAGCAATGCATTGCCATGCATATAATGCTCTCCCCTGAAAGCCAGCATTTTCTTACCTGATGGTGACTGCCACCAGAAAGATGTCGGTTTGTCGAAGGGTATTAATGCCCGGTGTCCATGCTCTCCCATGATCAGGTACTTAACTCCTGCATCAGGTAAATAATCAGCCATGCACCAGCCTATTCCATTTACATCATCCTGCATTGCCGTGCGCACTTCAATCCCATACTTATGAAACAGGCTGAGTGGATTTAAAAGGTTCTTCAAACTGGTCTCATCTGCAATTTCGGACATATTGAACAGCATTCCCGTGACTTCTATCCTTCCCTCCTTTATTCTTTCCAACAACTTATTTACCTTACTTTCTGGTCTTTTCAGCAAATATTGTTCAACTGCCCAGGAAGATTCGCATGTCCATCTGAATTTAGCATCATCAGGATAATTATCGGTCAGGTCACAATACTCCAGGGCATAGTCAATAAACCTCAGGTGTTCCGGTAAAATTTCGCTCTGGGGGCGGGTATATCCGATATCGGTATGCGTATGCTGGACAAAATATATAGTCCATGGCCTGACCGGCTTCAACTTGCAGGTTTTGGTAATAACCGGAGCATCTCCGATTTTTATATGAACAGGCAAGTCCGTGTTTTTCTTTGTTTCAGGCACAAAATATTTGAATGCATTGTACCCTGGCTCTACATCATAATATTCTTTCTCCAGCTCATCACTATAAATGTAGACTTTCCCGGAGTCGTTAAGGTTAACCAGTTCGACCAAGACAGCCTGAAGGTTTTTATCTTCTCTCTTATTCAGTATAGGCTGGGACTTTACCGTAAGTTCATTCTCAATAGGATATTTGGAAGGCATATACCAGATGCTGCTACCTGCTGATTCACCTCTTGCCTGAAAAAGAACCGGCTCTCCTGCCTTTGTCAAATTTGCAGGCATAGTAAAAATGGCATACCCCATTACATCCTTGTTTCTGTCAATTTTAGTGACACGAAATCTTAAGCTGGAGCCATTCTTACCATTGATAATTAAATCTTCTTTCTTGGCTGCTAATGGATTGCTGAACTCAACCAGGTCTACCCCATTCGCAGATATAACGAAATTATGCTGGTCTGAAGAAGCGTCCATGCCGAACATCCAGACAAAGGAAATGTATTGCTGACTGTAATTTTCAGGTACTATGGAGGATTTCCATTGAATAACATTGGTTGAATCCTGTGATCGAATCAACAATGCTTTCGTGGCCCTTGGATCGGGCGCATGGTATGGGATCTCATCTCCTGATATTTTTGCGCTGTATCCATTCAGGAACTGGCTATTCTGAGCACTATTATTATTAACTGCAAACAGCAGGATCAGCAGGCCGAAAGTTACAATACGAAAAAATTGCATAATCTTTTAAAACAGAGAATTGAAAAAAACATGACTTGGCCTAAGATAATCAAAATTAAGCATTCAATGAATTATTGATTCTATCTATTCCAACAGCATCATTTTTTCCTATATTCGTTGCTTAACCTTTATAATTTCGTAATTTTTAGCCTAAGAATACTCATATCTGATGTTATAAGAAAAATAAAGTGAATACAATCCAGGGGAATTCGACACGTCGTGTACTTTCAATAGATATTTTCAGGGGACTAACGATCCTTGTAATGGTTTTTGTTAATGATCTGGCAGGGATTAAAGGACTTCCCTGGTGGAATTATCACATTCCTCCCGGTGAACAGGGATTGACCTATGTAGATGTAGTGTTTCCGGCATTCCTCTTTATAGTGGGAATGGCCATACCGTTGGCCATTGAAAAAAGAATGTCTAAAGGCGATTCCATTTTAAAAATATTATATCATATCGTAATTCGTTCTTTAAGTCTTGTGGTACTTGGATTATTGATTATGAATGGCAGAGATATGGATCCTGCTTCAACGGGAATCAGCTATACTGCCTGGAATGTACTCATGTTTACAGGTGTAATTCTTTTGTGGAATACTTATCCGAAAACAAATAAAAAGTCAGAAAACATATTCCGCATTTTAAAATGGAGCGGTTTATTGATCCTGATAGCCTTATTGTTTGTTTATCGCAGGGAGGTGGAGGGTGAGATCCTATGGATAAACAAAAAGAACTGGTCGATCTTAGGAGCGATTGGATGGGCTTATCTATCAGTTTGTGTCCTGTATCTTGTTTTCAAAGGAAAATTCCGGTTGCTGGTAATTTCATTCGTATTATTGGTTGTACTTAACGTAATGTCCAAAGCCGGATGGGTTGATTTTATCAGATACATTCCCAAAATAATCTGGCCTGTTGGTAGCGGTTCACTTGCTTCCATAACGATGGCCGGCCTGTTGCTTTCCATGATCTTTATTAAAAATGACATAGCGTCCAGTTTAAATTCCAAAATTACCTGGGGGGTAGGTTATGCCATTATTCTTTTTCTGGCCGGCTGGCTTTTATTACCCTTTGGCCTGGCCAAGATCGGAAGTACACCGAGTTACACCTTGTTCTCTTCCGGAATTTGTATACTCCTGTTTATGATTATGTATATGGTGGTAGATGTCAAAGGCCACTACCGTTGGGCTTCATTTTTAAAACCTGCAGGTTCCAATCCCTTATTAACATATATATTGCCTGATATTTATTATGCGATTTTGGGCTTAACGCATGCCAATATCATCAATCCAGAAGGCTTGCCAGGGGTATTCAGGGCATTAATTTTCTCGTTATTTATTTTAGGAGTTTCAGCATTGATGACACGGTTTAAGATCAGGTTGCAATTATAGTATAGATCTACAGGTTTTACAATTCAATTTCCAGATAAGTCCAGGTTGTGGTCTCTGGGGATTATCCGGTTTTTACTAATCAGATACTAATTCCTGATGGCATCCATCAATTATGGATTTTTTGAGAAATCTTGTTTTTACTACTCAGATACTACAAGGTGAATTAAACCCACCACTTATGTACTTTGTGGAAAACCTTGTATTACTTTTCAGATACAACTTCGTAAATAGCATCCAGCAAACCATCTTTCTCAGCATCACTTCGTAATTGCCAGAACATGATCCCACCCAGGCCATGCTCTTTGGCATACTCTGTTTTCAGCTTTATGGAAGTTTTGTCTTCGTATGTTATAAATTCCTCTTTCTCTTTATTGTAGAGGTAAGGGGCTTTGGCTATGGGATCCCAATACCTTATATAGCCGTTTTTATCTTCGTATTCCTCCACAATCTTTGAATACGTAACATTTCGCAGCGGACCAGTATTGGACTGATACAATCCATTATTCTCCGGTGGTACACCTTTCCAGCCTTTCCCATAGAAGGCACCCCCTATTACGATCTGCTTCGGATCAACACCCTTATCGATACAAAAACTGATTATCTTTTCAGCCGACCGGGGATCAAGTTTGTAATCCCGTTCTTCCATAATGCTTTCAGCAGGTGTACCTTTTAAATGTTCCGGCTTCACCCAACCCAGATTGGTATGATGGGCGGTATAGGGCGAGCCTCCTCCCACAGCGTCATAAGTCATCACATTCATATAGTCAGCATACTTCATAACTTCATCGAGATCCACATAATCATAATATTTCTTCCATCCTGCGGATGCAAAAGTGAGTAACAGTTTCTTCCCGGTAGCATCCATGGCTTCCCTGAGCTCCCTCATGAGATGGGTGAAATTTTCCCGGTCTTCAGGTCTGTAAGGATTACCTGCACCATACATCCCGGGATATTCCCAATCCATATCCAGTCCATCAAGTTTATATTCTTCGATAAATTCAATGACACTCTTCACAAATACTTTGCGGTTATCAGCTGTCGCGGCCATGTCAGAAAATCCTCCCGAGCCACCCCATCCTCCACATGCTATCATAACTTTCAAATGAGGGTGATTTTTTTTCTGGTCTACCAGTAAGGTCAATTTATCCCCTGAAGCAAAATTTCTGAATTTCATTTCATTCTCTATCACCTCTGTAAAAGAGAAAATAATATGTGTCAACTTATCCAGCGGAAGGCTTTGTGGCTGGTAATTATCTCTCGGGGCCATGTAGTATGCCATCACATTGATCTGACGAGGATCATCACTAGCCCAGGTCTTAAAACCAGAGCATAGAATAATTGTAATTATAAGATAAAAGGTGTTTTTCATTGCTTTCATAAAAGTTTAAAAATTTGAGAGAATAAAAGTAATAAAAAAGGTTACAACATCTGGAATTCTATATTGATATTCAAGCCTATCTCATTATTGAATTACCACCATCTTTTTGGTATCTATCAATTGATTATCCACCGTCATGGAGTAAAAGTAAATCCCAGTAGGGAGAAGACTTGTATCATAATAAAATTTGTAGGTTGATTTTTCCTTAAAACCATTGACCAGGGTTGAAATATATCGTCCGTAGATATCATACAGTTCGATACTTAAATATCCTGGTTCCTGTACGGAAAAAGAAATCTGGGTTGCAGACATACTTGGATTCGGGTAATTCTGGGATAAACTATGTTCTTCAATGGTATTTGAAAAATTCTGCCTGCCAGGAGTACCCAAACCAAACGAAGCCTTCCAGTTCTCCGCGAGTTCATTGTACAGCAATGGATTGACCAGTTCCAAAGTGGGTCCGAGACCATCAGGTTCGACCGGCCAGGGTGGTGCATCATCATATGGAACTTCATCTATCAGAAAAAGATCAGGTGAATATATTCGGATGTTCTCACCGCCATTACTTAATCCAAACCCAAGATTACCTGTAAGGTTGATAGAATCCTTATGGACTAATTCAAAAGCAGCTATATCTTCACAAACAACCAGATATCCATTGGGACCAATTTCATATCCTGCAGGAAAATTATAAACGTGATCATCGTTTTCATCTTTGACCATCCATCCTGAAAGATCAATTATTTCATCCTTTAAATTATATAGCTCGATCCAGTCACCAGGATTTTCCTCCTCGCTGGAGTTATAGTTGATTTCATTAATAACAATTCCCGGATCCGGTTCGTTGGGATTGTCGAAATAAGCAATCAAAGAAAAATCCTTTTCCGGTATTATATTCACGACCTGCTTATCCAGGATCTCAGCTTCATTTCCAGGTATTACATATTCCCAGTGCGAAAAACTGTAGCCCAGGGACGAAATAGCTTTGACCTCTATCGGGATACCCTGGAAATACTCGCCAATATGGTATTCTCCTTTCATGTTTTGCCCAACTACCTTGATCAGGCCAGCTTCCGTCTGAGTATTAACTAGGGTCATTCTTACCATGTTTCCAATTCTGAAATACTCCCTCACATGTTGCCGGGCGAAGGGTCTTCTTTCAGAAATAAATCGCTTCATACGGTCAATATGATGTCCCCATTCTTCCATTGAGTTAAAAGTAGGGCCTATCCAATGCTCCGGATTGGGAACCGTCTGTCCCCCCCATCTCGTGATATGCCTTGGTATCTCAGCTTCGATATTGGCTTTCATGGAATCTATATAATGATGGACCCGGCTTTCCGAAAAGGTTGTATTCATATGCCAGGCATATCTTTGGATAAATTCATTTCTAAAGGTCTCATTTCGCAATAATCTTCGGAAAAGGAGGGTTGACCAGGGCGGATTTGGCCATCCACAGTCACAAAACGGATCCGTAGCCAGTTCCAGGGTATTTCTTTCGATGTAGATAAAACAATTGTCAAGGTCATAGATGATCCACCTCCATTTATCATATGGCCCTGAATCCGCGCGCCAGAATTTTATATTATTACCCGGCCAGTCATTGGCAGACAGATAGATCTCGGCAATCTGATAATCGATGTAATTATTAATATCCATGTTATCGGATATGTACTTGTAAACCTCTTCTGATTCAATATTCTGACTGCTTATATAGTTTATCAGGGAATTATAGTGTTCGGCACTGCCTGCCATGGTATTCCATGGTTGCTCCGGATTTCTCTTCAACACATTGATCTCATCAGAATCAAGATTATAGTTTCCCGCAGCATAATGCTCATTGATCTTTTCCCTGATATTATGTATCCCCCAGTATTGTCCGTTGATAAAAACCACTGCCGGGCGGTATGCCTGCCGGTCAATATCCATATCCCCTAATATGGCCTGTCCCATGGCATCTTTAAACATCGTGAACCTACAATCATCAGCTGAATTCCTGAGCAAAAAACTTTCAAATTCATAAATAGGCTTGTCTTTAAAAAGCTGCACATCGAATGATCCTTTGCCATACTCTGACCTGGCATACAATGCAAGCGATTTTTGCGGATACCTGGTCCTGGAGCAACCACCAAAGATCTTGACCCCTGCGCGTTGGTTAAGCTCAGACTGCCCCTCCACATCATATATTTCAATATTCACCGGGCGCTCCCAATCCATGTTCACATTCATTGGTGTATCAGTACAATATCCAGGTCTGCCGTTGGTTCCAATGACGTAGATCCCAATCTCATCATCGAATAAATTATCAGGATCGGTTACCAGCGATACAAAAGGAAGATTGATCTCCTCGTCAATAAAATATGTTTGCGTCAGGATATTACCCGGGAGTTTCCCATTGGAGAAAGTCCTGACCCTCAAGGCTGTAGTAGTATCAATGATCAGAGGTTCAGAATACAGAGGATCAGATGGGTGAGGAACCGTTCCATCAAGAGTATAGTAAACTTGCGTGGCCGGATCTAGAGTGGATATACTTACCGTCTGACTGCCTGAATAATAGCCTCCCGTGACTGAAAAAGAGGGATTTTCAGTTCGTCCCAAAATATAAACATCAGAATTCACAAAACCTGGCGTCCCATTCTCGAAAAATACCCATTGCTGAAGATTGTCATTTCGCCGCCCATAAGATAATTCATCTTCCTGATAGCCGTAAGTCAGGGTATCTATCACATTTCCCAGCTCATCATATAATCCGATGAATTCTCCTGACCGGCCCAATTTAAAATTGGTATGGTTAAATTCATTGATATCATCAGCCCAGAACAATGCATATCCTCCTGATTCAATGACAATATTAGATGATACCTGCCATTTATTAGGTAGTTGAGGGTCATCGGTAAGGAAGAATCCTTGCAGGTCAATATCGGAAGAACCCGGATTATAGATCTCAATCCAATCCGAATATCCTCCTGTGTAAGGATTTCTTACAAGGGAATCTGTACTTGCCTGGAATTCATTAATGTAAAGTTCTACCGGTTGTGAAAAACAAAAGGAACTTATTCCAATAAAGAATAAAAAAAATATAAAAAATCTGTGTCTGTTACTTTCCGTCTTCATAAGTCACTTTCCAAAATTCACTACCATCCAGTTAACACCAAATTATAACTTATGCATTTCTCTTCATTTAAGCTTTGCAAAAATACTATATTTTATCTTGAAAGAGGCCATAATCAGCACTTATCACTCATTAAGCCTTCTTTTGCTTCTTTACAACCACTTCAATATTTCTGTTTTGCCATGTAATTCCATCTTAAATAGAGCATAAATTATTAATTAATATTCTTTCGTTTTTTTTCCAAATACTTCTCCCTTTTCTATAAATATCTAAGAGCGGCTAAAAGTAATACATTATAAAAGGAAAATTTATAGTTTCTGATTTACGAAATTGAAGAACATAAAAGAATTTTGGGCAGGATAGCATATTATTGTTTTTGACGCGGTAAATTCCCTTTGCCTCTTTTCAATATCCCCATGACATTTAATGCAGCAGGACCTGGTTTCGTAAGTAAAATTGTTATTGTGAATTTTTGTTTTGTAAATAGTCCCAAAGGATATAACTTCAATGCATTGACCACTTTTGTAAAAACATAGGCACAGACAATTATTATTAACAATTGGATACTGGGTCTTAATAAAAAGATATGATATGAAGTACACACAGTTGGGTAAAAGAGGACCCATAGTTTCAACCATTGGATTTGGCGCCTGGGCAATTGGAGGAATGAATTGGGGTACAACGGATGACAAGATCTCCAAAATGGCACTGAATGAAGCCATCGACCAGGGGGTAACACTCATCGATACGGCGGATGTATATGGTCACGGGCATTCAGAGGATCTTATCTCAGGCATAATTAAAGAACGAGGCAAAAAAGACCTGATTATCGCCACAAAAGCAGGGAATGATTTCTACAATGCTACAGAAGCAGATGATCATGGATTTGGACCCATCATCCAGACCTATACAAAAGATTATATAATTTTTGCAGCAGAACAAAGCCTGAAACGACTGAACGTCGAGGCCCTGGATATTTTACAATTACATAGCCCCAATATTGAGAAGCTGGAACAGGATGAACCATGGCTGGCGCTTGAAGAACTAAAGAAGGCCGGAAAGATCCGTCATGCAGGATGGAGTGTTCAATCCTTTAAAGAAACCGAACATGCTCATATTCTTGATCAGCATCATAATATACTGGATGTGCTGCAGGTCAGATATAATTTATTTGAAAGGGAAGCTGAAAAAGTGTTATTCCCTAAGGCCATGCAGTATGGCATTGGAATTATCGTGCGTATACCTTTATTATTTGGATTTCTGACCGGAAAATTCAATAAACAATCAACCTTTGGGGAGGATGACCACCGGAGGATGAACCTTTCGCCAGAGAAACTATCACAATACATGTCTGATTTAAAGCAACTGGATCCTTTATTCGATCGTTATCCTGACAGGAAGAAATCCCAGGTAAGCCTTCAGTTTTGTATTAGTCATCCGGCATGTCATACTGCTATTCCGGGTGCAAAAACACCTGATCAGGTTGTTGAAAATTGTCATACTTCTGATCTTGGTCCGCTATTAAAAGAAGATATAGAATTGATCAAAAGCGATATATAATCCAGAATTCAATATAAAATTTGGATCTATCGATGGGAAAATAAACATTTTTTAAAAAATTCGATTTAGGAGAAATGAATTAAACTGAAATACCTCCATTCAGGCTAATTTAATATCTCTGAGTATTTGATTTTGGATCAAAATCATTTTTTTAATGAAAGAGTATTGATATTTTTAATGATCTGAAAGTAAGAATCAATTCTGCAACCTTAACCGGATACAGGAATATTTTTAAAAAAAATTCATGGAAAAGATCTTAAACTTAAAACGCAGGGAATTTGTGAAAAAAAGCTCCCTTGCAGCTATCGGAAGTAGTGTTCTGGGCAATCCTTCCTGGTCGAAAAATAAGAACGAGAGATTAAGGGTAGGAATAGTGGGATGCGGAGAAAGAGGGGCAGGTGCCATTGTCAATGCGCTTGCTGTATCCGATGCCTTCGATTTAGTGGCCATGGGCGATACCTTTAAAGACAGACTGGATAAATGTTTCGCTGATATTCAGCCGTACGACAAAAAGGGGCAGATAAAAGTTGAAGAGAAAAACAAATTTGTAGGCTTTGATGCTTATGAAAAGGTGATCGCATTATCAGATGTTGTATTCCTGGTTACCCCGGCACCATTTCGTCCGATGCATTTTGAGGCTGCGGTCAATGGTGGAAGACATATTGTCGTGGAAAAGCGACGGGGTGTAGACGTACCTGGATACCATAAGATCATGGAAATCAACAAACTTGCGGATGAAAAGAAGTTAAATGTTGTGGTTGGCCTTCAAATGCGGTATAAGAAATCTTTTCAGGAACTGATCCATAAGATATGGGATGATGAAATAGGAAGGGTCGTATCTATAGATGTTTATTTTAATGTAGGTGCCCCCAGGATCCACCCCAGGCAACCCGGGCAAACCGAGATGGAATATCAGATGAGAAACTGGAGGTATTTTACCTGGTTATGGGGCGGCCAGCTTGCTGGACAGACCATCCACCAGATGGATGTTATGAACTGGATGATGAAGGACTATCCGGTATCAGCCAAAGGACTGGGTGGCCGGCAAACTTTCAGTGGACCAAATCAGGGAAATACCTGGGATCATCATTTTACCGAGTTTGAATACCCCAATGGCACAAAAATGCATGTTCAGAGCTTTACAATGAATAAGTGCTGGGGAAGGATGGGCTTCTATGTGCAGGGTACCAGGGGATCAGCGGATGAACGATACAGGATCTATGATCTGGATAAAAAGGTATTGTGGAACTGGCGGGAAGATGAACCCAATGAATATGAAGTGGAACATGATGTTCTTTTTAAATCTATCCTCAATGGAAAACATGTTAATGATACCGAATATGGGGCGAAGAGCACCCTGACTACCATTATGGGTAGAATGGCTATGCAATCCGGACGTATCATGACAATTGAAGAC
>CBDUCT010000014.1:0-20279 GCA_965365715.1 uncultured Cyclobacteriaceae bacterium
CTCTTCCAGGTCCTGGCGGGTATATTGGCCTACAGTATCTCCAGTATTCAGAGTACCAGCAGGTTCAAAAAGCATAATGGAAACTTCCTCCCCGGCAACCGGCCGGTGTTCAACACCTTTTGGGATAATAATAAACTCATAGGGTCCAAGCTTGACGGCATGGTCCCTGAATTCAATTTTCAGGTTTCCTTTCACAACAAAGAACATCTCATCTTCATGATCATGTTTATGCCAGACAAACTCCCCCAGGGCTTTAACCAGTTTAACATGTTGCCCGTTTAATTCGCCGGCTATCCTGGGATTCCAGTGATCTGAAAACTTATCCAGTTTGTTTTTAATATTTACTTTTTCAATTTTCATAAATCAAATCAATATTCAGCATTATCATTATCCTGACCATATACTTGCCTGGGAGTTAAGATATCCGGATAGGTATCAATTAAAGACGCGCACATTTCTGAACATAAATGGCAAGCATCTACATACTCATCCTTATGGTATAAATTATGCGCACGGACGAGTTGTGAAGGACCCCCTTCTAAAAGTGGATGGCTGATTGGATGTGTATCAGGGTCGTAGTTTTTTACCAGTTCAGATAGGGGCGTGTCCCACATATTTCCCATGCTGATTCCCTGGCACAGGTGAACATTGCCGAAGGAATCGACATGAACCCTTCCGGGATCCCTTAAATCTTCAAAAGGACATTCCTTGAAATTTTTCCAGGATTGTATAGGCAATCCCTCGGTTAGTTTTTCCACTGCCCGTCCTCTTAACTTAGGACCTCCAAGATATATAGGTTTGCCTTTAGTTTGCTTATCACTATCTGATACTTTGGGTTTTTCAATACATATAGAGTTCACTTTCATGCCCAATTCTTCAGCAGCTGACTTTGCCCGCTTTGCAGAATTTGATATTTCTTCCCCATGATGAAAAGCATCATCGCTCACCTCCAGGAATGAAAGACCAGCCTCTTGCAAAGGTCTTAACCATATCTTTGCATCCTCTACTGTGGTTGCCCAGTATGTGTTGGTCTCAATAGCTGTTCTAAATCCTTTCCTGCTGGCTGAACGTACACTTTCAAGCAATAGCGGATAAAATAAAAAGGATTCCCCCCCTTCAAAACATATGGTATTGACCGTTTTTATTTTCCTGGCTTCTTCAAGAACCGTTTTAACCTGATCCAATGTAAAAGTACCGGTTGCCCTGGGACTGCAGTATAGAAAACAATGATCACATTCAAAGTTGCAGGTATACGTAAGAATAAAATGAATTCCAGTAAGCATGGTTTATGTATTAATAGTTTTCAATATTTTTTTTCATCGATTAAATCATAGTGTTGTGCCGCCGTATCATATCGAGATAGGACCTCCCTGGCTTTCTGTGGCACATAAGATTGCTTATAATTCTCTCCAATAAATTTCTTTACACATTCCAGGTTATCAAACCGCATTATGGTTATGAATTCAATTTCACCTTTTATGGTTCGTTTTAATACACTGATGTTTCTGAATCCCTCAATCTTTTTATCCTCAATAGATGGTATGACCTCATTAATCAAAATATTTTCATATTTCGGAGCATTTTCCGGAGAAGTCCATCCATGCCATATTCTTGCTATCATAATAATGAAGTTTATTGCCTGATAATTCTCATAACAAAATATTTCCTGTCTGGAATATCAGAAGTTTTATCTAAATTTAAATGAATTATACACATCATAAAAAGATTTACAGATTTATGAAAAAACTCATACTATTATTTGTCGTACTTATTCTAAACTGCTCAGAATCAAACGGACGTACTTTTGAAGTCATCCAGGAGAAAAAGATATATAAAGAGATCAACGGACAAAATCTGGCCGCAGATGTTTTCTATGTTCCCGAGATAATACAAGAGTCAAATAATCCCGCAATTGCTTTTTTCCATGGAGGTGGTTGGGTATATGGAAGTCCTGAAGAGTTTCATGGGGCATGCGAACGGTATGCAGAAAAGGGATTTAAGACCTTTTCTTTTCAGTACAGGTTGTCAATAAATACAGATGGTAGTTACCCGCATCCGGAGATATCTCCAATAGAATCCGTAAAGGATGCCAGGTCAGCGATCAGATGGCTGCGGGAAAATGCGGATGAGTTGGGGATTGATCCTGATAAAATAATAGTTGGGGGACAATCTGCAGGAGGTCAGTTGGCTTTGTCGACTGTGTTTGCTGAAGAAATTAATGAGGAAACGGATAACCTTGATATTAGTCCTGTTCCGGATGCCCTGTTATTATTTTCAAGTTGCTATAATACAATGGAAGCCTGGATCGATAACCTCCTCGCAGAACGGAGGGAAAGGATATGGGATATTTCACCATACCATAATCTTAAAAGTGGGATGCCGCCGGTAATTGCATTTCATGGCAATGCAGATTGCATGGTGATGTATTATACCGCGCTCTTTTTCAATGACCGGATGCGGGAATTGGAAAATTATTTCGAGTTAATCACCCTGGAAGGACGTGATCATTACCTTGGGGTTGGAAGCCCTGAGGAAGAAAAGTATGCCAGATATTTTGATGAAGTTATTCTGGGAAAAACAGATGAATTTCTGAAAAAATTCAAGTTTATGCCCTGATCAATACACAAAAGCATTCAGATAGCAGAAAAATCAGATGTACATATTTTTTTTTGTGTTAACGGCAGAATTGTTTCTCCCTGTAAGTAGATCTGTTTCAGATAATTGATATTTGGCTATTTAAAACTATTCTTTTAATATACCTTTTTTTACCAATTCCCGCATGATGATTTCCGTCATATCGCTCTTGAATTTAAATTCATCCCTGATATCGAAAACATAGGCCTTTACTTTCATTTTCATATAGGATCTTTTTTCCTTTATTTCATGTGAAAATAAGATAACTATGGGTTTGTTGAGGTAGACATACTTAGATACACTTACAGCTTCCTGAACCAGCTCCCGGATCTCTGCCGTATTGATTGAGATGGGAAGATAGATTTCAGTAACAACCTGGCAGTTTGATTCCCCGGAGTTCGAATTGGCCAGGGACTGGTTCATCAATTCGCTATTGGGAACTGTAACCATGGAATCATCAGGGGTCACCAACCGCGTAGATCTCAATCCAATTTCCATTACCTCACCATAGTATTTTCCAATCTCTATTTTATCACCTACATTGAAAGGCCTGTCAAATAATATAGTAATCCCACCAAAAATATTTTTAAGTATATCCTGTGATGCAAACCCTATGGCTACACCAATTGATGCGGCAAAAGCCAATACCGTGGCTGCGGGTGGCTTGAATATACCGGCAATGATCATAATAATAATCAACATCCAGCCAAAGATCTTTATAATTGGTACTACGCCTTTTATGGTAAACCTGTATCTGGGGTTTTTTTCAGCAAATATTTCAACAGCCCTGGAGGTTATACGAATGCCAAGATATCCTATGATGATCAGGACTATTGACCAAATAATTTTAGGAATAGATATGATCTCAGTTATGTTTGGAGGGCCTCCAAGTCTCTCCCTGAACGATGATCTATCTGAAACAGAAGCAGAATCGGTTTTTTCTGTTCCCAATGTATCGTTTTCATAGGTGGCAAAGCCAGTTGAATCGATTTGAACACTAGGGATTGCCTGGGCATTCACATAAATATTGCCTAAGGGGGCGAGCAACACTATAAGAATGAAGATTTTTAGCAATTTCATTATTGTAATAAATTTTTACTTTTCAATAATTTGATAACATTTCTGTAGATAAGAGGATTTACCAGGTAACGATCCTCCTGCTGATAGATGATGCCATCTTCAAGAAGCATGATCAATTTCATTTTTGCTTCCTCATCGGTAATGTTGTTTACCCTGGCGAGTTCAATCTCATTCAGACCGTCATGTAGGATAAGTGCCATTAAAACAAGGATTCTGTCCATTTTTATAACCTTAACAAATGACAGGTCCAGTTTATTAAAATATCCAATGATCAATTTGTTTTCAGTGATCTCTTTCGTTGATAAAAGCCAGAATAACAATGCCAGACTAATATTGCTTTCTGAAAAGTCAGATAAGGCTGTGAAATAGTTCTTTGATAAAAATGCCTGTTGTTCTTCCTCATTCAAGCCTTTTAACTTTTTCCTGATACTCTGACTTTCATCGGATTCGAAAATCACATTCAATCCACTGATCTCATTTCTACGTTTTATAATTTCCACAACCTGTTCCTGATTCAAATTTTCTATGATCACTACATTGCTGAAATAATCATCAATAGATAATGTTTTTTTCAGGAAATCCCATGCATATATGGTACAGCTTATCAGCCAGAAAATGTTCCGGTTTGTTTCGGCCAATATTTTAAACAATGCTTTAAATGCTCCGAAACCATGCAAAGTCCTCAAAAACATCTTCTGAATATCTTCAATAATGAAGATCTGTTTAGAAGGCAGGGCGCTAATGCCCTCAATCAATGCATCAACATTGTCTACATCCTGAAGACCTACTTGTTCACTGATCATCTGAATAAAAGACTTTTCATCATGCAGTCTGCCGGAAACAGAGATCCGGATAATCTTTTGTTTTAGATCCGCTGTTGCCGTAAAATGAGAGATTAGGGAAGTAAGTCCTCCCCACTTTTCACCTATCAATGCTGTAGCAGAATAATTTCCGGAAGACCATTTCTCATATGCTTCAGTAAGTTTTTTCAGCTCATTTTTTCTTCCAATGAAAAGATATTTATCCTGAACAGGCTGAATTTTATACAGGTTTTTATACAGGAAAGGCAGGCTTTCAATCTTATTATTTGAATAGGATAGAAAATCTGATACTTCCCTGGATAAGACTGGTTCAGGCGCTGTGAGCAGGAAACTGTTTTTGATGAACACCACCTTCTGATAAACATACTTAAAGCCTCGGGAAAGATAAACCAGGGAAAGTTTTAAAGATCTTTTTAAATTGTCTAAGGTCTTTTTTCGTAATGCTCTGGTCTGTTCAATTGCTTTACTCTTGACAATCCTGATCTTAATCTCAAGTGCATTCTCGTTTATTGTATATTCGGACAGTGATTTGTTAAAGTCTAGAATGATCTTATTTATTTCCTCATACGTATTCTGATTAAGGTCATTGAGTCCATTCTGGATTTGTTTCAATTTATTTTTTGTTCTTTCAACACCTTCCAGGGCCATCTTTATACTTTCATCATCATCAGATTCCTTAGTTTCAAAACTGGTTAAAGCAGACTCCATCGCAAATACTCCGATTTTATCAAGACCCAATATAGATTCGTGTATACTGCCCAATTTATTGAATATGGTATTTTTAATGTTTCCAATGCTTCTTTCAAGGCCTGGCATTAATTCATAGTTGGTAAGATCAAATATTGAAATATTTTCCAACTCACTTTTTTCCAGGGGTCTCGAAAAATTTTCGGATTTTATGATACTAAAATTACCAGAAAGGTCCTGCAAATGAATCCCTAAACTGTTTTCCAGTTGCCCGATTAATCCTGAGATATTCTTATTGTGAATTTTTTCAGATAATTGGGGTAAAATATTCTGACTTAATTGTTTATTGATCGAATATTTAGCTTCAACAAGTATTTTGCGGATATTCTTATCTTCAATATTTAATTTCTTCGATGTCTCCTCGAGAATTTTTTCAATCTCAGTAAAATCATTGGTGAAACGGTATTCATCTGATCCCTGCATCTTATCCAGCTCATCAATATCCTGAATAAGTTTTTGCTGAACGATGTAGACCTTCACATCACTTCGGATATCATCATATATTGAATAAAAGGTGTTATCCCAGCCGCTACAATTGAAAGACCATTTTTTTACGACTTTATTCCTGAAATATTCAAGCTTTTTTGGCTTCAGTTTTCTTTTGGGGAATTCGATGGTGCCTGTAATTGAAACATCTTTTCTTATTTCCTCGATCCTCTTGTCTATGATCTCCAATAAATCAGGCTTTATCCGGGATATCAGAGTTTTGATCTCGGTCAGGTGGTCTTTGGTAGTCCCAAGGATCGATTCAGCCCGATCATTAGAAACATTACCCCTTATGTCCAACCGCTCAAGATCAAACGTGGTCTGATCTATAAGTTGCTGCCGGGCTTTATAGGTGATGGTGGTCAGATCAGCATTCAGTTTGTTTTTGTATTTTTCCAGTTCAAGGGGAAATAAGTATTCAAGATGATATTCACATAACCATTGAAGTTTAACGGGATGATGCCATGCCGGCAGATCTTTCGGATTCTTTTTAAACACACGCCGTATCCAGTTAAGAAACCGTGCGGGTATTCTGTAAATATTTAATGAAACATTTTTAATTGGCTTTAATACCTTGATTAAGAGAGAGTCACCAGGTTGTATTTTGAACCTTTTCATGGATTGTTCTAACCTGATTGTATGGGGAATTTCATTAAATAGTTCAGTTATTCCCTTATTCAATTTAGAGAAATCCGGTTCTTCTCGCTTATCACCGGGATCTTTACCTTTATCTTTTATTACTTCAAATATTTGATTATAAAACTCCAGATAGGTTTCATTAACCGCTTCACCAGAAACACTATCCAGTTTTGAAAGGATTGATTTCGTCAATTGTAATACCTTATCCAGAATCTGGTCTTCAGATTGAATTTCCTTTACCCATTCAGTAACAATATGCCTGGAAATAAAATCATCAAGAAGATTTTCCAGTTTATCATACAGTTTGTCAATCATTTTAACAATATATCTGATTTAGCTCTTTTAATATTTATCAATTCCGGATGCGGTTCCATTTATGGCATACATCAAGGGATTCCCGACTACTGGGAAAAATTATATTTTGATATGTATAAGACTTGTAGAATTTCAAAATGTCACTACCTCCAGATTAGAAAGTTAAATAAATCCAGATAGAATTATATAATACTATATCGAAAATAAAATTTTCATTGTTGAATTAAGTGACTTTTTATCTTCTATATCGTCAAATTATTAGTATATTAAAAAGAAAGCATTAGAGAACGGAAAAAGAATAGAATTATGTTCTCCTTTTTCAGTTTTTTAATTCCTGTTTTCTTTGATAAAAATACCTTAATTATTCTCCTCAATGATGTCAATCCATAAAGAAAAGATCTACCGTATTGAAATGGGTAAGGGCCCTCTCATAGCTGCTGCGATACATGATGGCCATTCTATACGCGAGGACCTTCTTAAAAAAATGTCGATAAGCGAGCTCGATAGGTTACGTGAAGAAGATCCCCATACCGGCAAATGGACCAGTATAGCAAGTACAAGGATTGTAGGATTGAGATCGAGGTTTGAATTCGACCTGAACCGCCCCAGAGAAAATGCTGTATACATTAATCCCGAAGATGCCTGGAATCTCGAGATATATAATACAAAACCCACAGAATCTGAGGTAGCCAAATCAGTTTCATATTATGATCGTTTTTATACCGAGGTTCATAAGCTTCTTTCAGAATTTGAGTTAAACTATGGACATTTTGTGGTTTTTGACTTGCATTCCTATAACCATAGAAGAAATGGGCCAAATGAATCACCTCAGGACCCTGAGTTCAATCCTGAAATCAACGTGGGAACCGGAACCATGAACAGGGAATATTGGGCTCCGGTGGTGGATAGATTTATCGATGCACTTCGTAATTTTGACTTCCAGGGAAGGAAGCTTGATGTGCGGGAGAATATCAGGTTTCGGGGAGGATATTTTCCCAGATGGATCCATGAGAGTTTTCCGGTTTCAGGTTGTGCCCTGGCCATCGAGGTAAAGAAATTCTTTATGGATGAATGGACGGGAAAGGCTGATTTTGAATTGGTAGATTTGATTGCCAAAGCTTTGAATTCGACAATTCCTGGTATTCAGGAAGCACTTGAAAATTATTCAGATAATGGCAGGTAGTGTGCGTAAAAATACTCCATCGATCCCAGTTAAAAAATCTGCAAGACACATCATAGGGCCTGAATTTATTGAAGAAATAAAAAACAGGTTGGTTGAGGGTAAGCGTGTACGCAGGATCCTTCCAATGGAAGGTCGTTTAAACATCGACAGACCTTTGCCATTTCTTGTAGTGTATAGACGACCAGGAAGAAAAAAGGATCCGGGCACTGACAAACTGGTAATAGGTGAAGCCTCCTACCTTATCGCTCCTGGCTCGAGATCACAACATGCTGGATTGACAAGGCTGATACATGCAATTATAGAAACGCAGGTTAATACTTTCGGATCTTTTCTGCTTCTGGAAATATGGAGTAGTCCCATAAACCAGGTAAATCCCCTGGAGCCTAATCTTAATAGTCCGGAATTCAGGATCATCACCTCCCCGGTAAGACCACCCTCTTACACGATTGAAGCATTGGAGGGATCCTTGAAAAGAATAAAAGTAAATAAACTTACGTCCCGTGTAGATATTGTTTACAGTAAGGACAGGAAGCCACATGGATTGTCTCCCCTCATACCCTTTCTTGATGCCAGAAGAGCGAACTGTTATCTTGTCGGTTTACAAATCGGTGCGATGTACAGGGATAAGGACACCGGGAAAATATTCCCTCTCGCCTTGAGAAGGCTGCATCTGGGGCTTTCCAGGGCATTTAAATTGGCAGCTTTTACCTTCGCGCGAAAACAAACGACCATGCGCCCCAAGCACTTCCAGGCGCTGGGCAAAAGAGCGCTGGTAAAATCCGTGTGGGAAATTGACCGTCAGCTGGCTGAAATTGATAGTATGTTTAATTTTTTACTGCTTGTTACCCCCGTCAATGTAGATCCCGCCTGGCATATATTCAAAAGAAATAAGTACGAGAAAATACCAGAGTTATATTATCGTCTGAGACCAATAGATCCGGCTTTATTAAAGAGAAGACTTTATGAAATACCAATTGAATCTATTGAAGACCCTGTTATAGCCAACCTTTTGCGCGAAAAAAGGATGGAGATCAATAGAAAGCTGACCATGCTGGAAGACAGGAACCAACCACAATTTCTGTATGGTAGCCTCCAGTTATATGTCGGGATATCTGCCGAACTCAAAAGACTGGCAGAAGAGATACTGAATACATTAAGCCCGCACAGAAGAAGGAATGGCATAAAAAGGGAATTTGTTAATGCCGAGCAATTTTTTAATAGAGCTGAACAGGAAATGGAATATTACAGGGCAGTATATCCGGCGATGCAAGCCAAAGTTGAAATACGAAACGATATTGTAGGATTGATGGTGGCTTCCGGAAACTTGCTCCTTAGTGATAATGTAAACATATTGCCTTCCAGGATTGAAGCACTTATCCAGCATGAGATAGGCACCCATGTCCTGACCTATTATAATGGGAAACATCAACCGTTTCAGCAATTGTATTGCGGATTACCCGGATATGAGGAACTTCAGGAGGGCCTGGCTGTTATGGCGGAATACCTGGTGGGTGGTTTGAATCATACCAGGTTGAGGTTACTGGCAGGAAGGGTAGTAGCGTCAGATCTTCTAATTCAAGGTTCAAGTTTCATAGAATCCTTTAGAGTATTAAACAATGATTATGGCTTTGATAAGCGGACAGCCTATACCATTACAGTAAGGACATTTCGTGGAGGGGGGCTCACGAAGGATGCAGTATACCTCCGGGGACTTGTCCAACTATTGGATTACCTTAAGGAGGGAGGGGACATTGCACCACTCTTTGTAGGAAAAATAGCCCTGGAACATATTCCGGTAATCAAAGAATTACAATGGAGGGCTGTGCTCCATGCCACCCCCTTAATGCCAAGATATTTGAAGAATGAGGATATTTTGGAAAAATTAAGTATATTAAAGAATATCGAAACTGTAATTGATCTTGTACACTAAAAAATATAGAATATGCGAATAGGATTTATGGTAAATGACATTAAAACGGAAGAACCAGGCTATACTACAACACGATTGGCGATGGCCGCGCTCAATCGGGGCAATGAAGTCTGGCTGATGGGAGCAGGCGATTTTGCCTATGATACAGATGAACACATCTATGCCCGGGCCAAAACAGTACCAAAACCAAATTATAAATCATCAGAGACCTATCTTGTCCACCTGCAGGGAAAACAAGCGATAACTGAGCGAATAAACGTGGATGACCTGGATGTGCTGATGTTAAGAAACGATCCCTCAACGGATACCGGATTCCGGTCGTGGGCACAATCAACAGGAATCATTTTTGGCAGAGCTGCCATGCGACACGGCGTAATCGTGCTCAATGAGCCCAAGGGACGTGGAAAAGCCATGAACAAGATGTATTTTCAGCTTTTTCCCGAAGAAGTAAGGCCCAGGACTTTGATCACCAGGGATAAGGCCGAGATTAAGAGATTTGCCAATGAAGAGGGTGGAAATATTGTACTTAAGCCTTTACAGGGCTCGGGTGGTTCCAATGTATTTCTGGTACGTAAGGAAGACCTTTCCAATTTGAATCAGATGGTGGAGGCTGTGAGCAGGGATGGATATGTTATTGCCCAGGAATACCTGCCGGCAGCGGCAGAAGGGGATGTCCGCTTATTTCTGATGAATGGATTACCTCTCAAGTACAAGGGAAAGTATGCCGCCTTCAGAAGGGTGAGAACCGGAGACGATATGCGTAGCAACATACATGCGGGTGGCAGACTACGTCAGGCAGAAATAGGCGAAGAACACTTAAAACTTGCCGAGATGGTCCGGCCTAAACTGGTGCAGGACGGAATGTTTCTTGTAGGACTGGATATCGTAGGGGATAAATTAATGGAGATCAATGTATTCAGTCCGGGGGGATTGGGTAGCGCTCAGAAGTTTGAAAAAGTGAATTTTGCTCATGCGGTAATAGCCTCGCTGGAAAGGAAAGTGGAATATATGACCTATTACAGGAGGAATTTTGACAACGACGAGATGGCTACCCTCTAGGACTTACACCACCTTGCGTAACAGAGGTTTTTTCAAAGTATTTATTATTGATCAAGCCTTCTACCAGGCCATCTTCCTTCCGAGATTTTTAGTTTACGTAACATAGGGGTCTTCTTGTTGTTGTGGTCCATCATCCGCATCAGGATATTATTAAGAAATTTAACAGTTTCAACTATAAAAGGGCCTTTATTCAGCATTACGCATTCCGCCCTGGAACTCATGGCTGCATCAGTAACCTCTCCACGTGTAGGAAGACCGGTTTTATTCATCTGTTCCAATACCTGTGTCGCCCAGATTACCGGGACATGTGCCGCTTCACATAACCATAAAATCTGTTCCTGGACTTCCGACATTCTTTCAAAGCCGATTTCAACACCCAGGTCTCCTCGGGCTACCATTACTCCCAGCGGGGGGTTACGAAGTCCAACCAGCAACAAACGGCTAAGATTCTCGAATGCCACCTTTGTTTCGATCTTCAGGATTATCCCAACCTCACTGTTAGTTCTTTTAGAAAGTTCCGCTTGTAATTGTTCGACATCACCGGGATCCTTGACAAAAGACAGACCGATCATATCAGCATATTTAGCAGCAAAGTCAAGGTTATCAAGATCCTTTGAAGAAAGGGCGGGGATATCGAGTACGGTGTCAGGTAAATTGATGCCTTTGTCTGCACGTAATTTAGCGCCTTTCTTCTTACACCTTTTTACCCTTAGCTTCAATTGATGTCCCTGTACTTCTTCAACAATACCCTCAATCATGCCATCATCGAAGAATATCTTTTCACCGGATTTGACCTGGTCAAACACCTCAGGTAAAGTACAGGGTATTCGGGCAGGCTTGACCAGGGAACCTGTATCATCGAATTCTGCTTTCTGACCTGTCTGGTCAGGCATAGTAATTATCAGGGTATCATCCATTTTAACCTTTATCACGGGAACTTTATTCATGGATTTCTTTTCAGCATCTGCAATATCCCCAGTACGTAGTTTCGGGCCCTCAAGATCAAACAGGATCTTGCATGACTGGTTGAGATCATTACTGGCTTTTCTAACATTTGAAACCATTGCTTTCCAGGTCTCTTCATCGTCATGGGCTGCGTTGATCCTGGCTACGTTCATGCCAGCTTCAATCAATGAGTAAATGAGATTAAAATTGGTTCCGGCTTCACTGGGCAGGGTAACCATAATCCTGACGTTACGGTTGAATGGCCTGGACCCAAATAATGCTTCAGTATTATCTCTTAACTGATCATCTCCTTCCTTGAAATGAACGTACTGATAGAAATCATTGTCCATTTCAAGCTGGTTTTTCGACATGCAATTTAAAGCATAGGCAACAGACTTCAGCCCCGCCATCACATGTGCTTCTAATCTACCCAGAGAACTCAATCCAAGATAGCCTAATTCAATTTGTAGATCCCGAATGTCTACTTGCCTTACGGCGAGGTAATGGATCAGGTTTTTTGCACTCATCCGTTGATTTTCGGCAATGCTTTTTAATTCCTCCTGATATTCATTTTCAAGTTTGATTGCCTTGTCGTGAAGTGAGATCAACTCATTAAAACACTTCCTTATGATATCTTCATCAATCTTAGGTGTCATATATCTCAATTTTTCTATCTATGAACTTAAAAATAATAAATCACAGTTCACATCAATACTATTATAATCTTGCCTGAAATTTCATTTTTTTATACAATCGTTCTTATCCTCTTAAATATGATTTTTTTAATCCTTAAAACTGATATTTAGATTTTGCCAGGTATTAAAGCTTGGGAATTCCTTGTTTTATGGTTAAAAAAAGGATACATTTTTACCGCTTTTAAATAAATCATACCCTATGGAATCGGATTCATTCATCGAAACAATACGTCAGTCATTGTATAGTATGGTTGATAAAATCAAGGAACTTGCACCTGATATACTTCTGGCCATCCTGGTATTCATTATTGGTCTGCTCATCGCCTGGATCCTTAAAAGGCTGGTTAAGAAATTCTTGTATTATCTGGATAGGAAGATCAATAACAACCTAAATAACCGGTCACTCGGAGTAGACTTGAAAAGTACTTCAATGTTAATCTCCAGAACAATATACTGGTTTGTTATCGTCCTCACTATTGCCCTCGTAACCCACATACTGGACTTTCCGGTATTGACCGTGTGGTTTAACGGCTTAATTACTTACCTGCCCAATATTCTGGCAGGCATAATTATCGTTTTTGTAGGTATGATCGTTGGGAAATTAGTCGGTGATCTGGTCGCTTCCGCATCTTCTAAATCAGGATTTGTCAATGCAAGTCAACTAGGTAATCTTATAAGATATGTCTTCCTGACCGTATCAATACTTATCGCAATCGATCAAATTGGAATCGATATTTTACTAATTGTCATCATCCTGGGAATAGTATTAGGGGCCTTACTTTTTGGTGCCGCGCTGGCGTTTGGTTTGGGTGCCCAAGCCGCTATAAGTAATATCCTGGGTTCTTATTACCTGCAGAAGACATACAAGGAAGGAGATATGGTCCAAATGGATGATATGAAAGGAATAATCATAAAAATTCTTCCCACCTCAGTCATAGTTGAAACTGATTCGGGGCAGATCATGATACCGGCAAAAGATTTTATCGAAAAGAAATCGATATTAATTAAAAATCAGTAGCCTATGAGATCAGAAATAAAAATTCTGGAGAATTTCATTCGTAATCATACGGAAGAAGCAGTGTCCTTAATTGAAATGATGGAGATGGATCAAATAATTGATCTTATCAGCAGACTTCCCGATGACCTTATTGCCAGAATCCTAAGTACGATGGACAGGTTTATTGCTTCCAGGATAATAAAAGAAGCCGACCTGAACACAGCGATAAATCTGGTTGGAAAATGTACACCGCAAACAGCGGCCAATTTAATCAGACCCCTTGATCGTAAATATACTAGGGAGATATTATCCGGTATGGATCAGGAATTCACCGATTCAATCCGGTTACTGCTTAGTTTTCCAGATAATACAGTTGGTTCATGTTTAACACCTAATGTGCTAACCTTTCCCTTGAATATAAAAATTGCTGAGGCGCTTGAAAAAGTCCGCAGTAATCCGGAACTGGTTTACTCCCAGCTATACATTTTGTCTAATGAAAATAAATTAAAAGGCATGACAGATCTTCAATCTATGATCTCAGCTCCGGAAAATAATTTATTAAAATCCATAATGAAAAAAGATTTTCCGAGTGTATTGGGAAGTTTACAGATTGATACTTTGATCAACGAGTATTTTCATGAAACAAATATTTCAACTCTGCCAGTAGTAGACATCAACAATGTTTTTCTAGGAATTGTAGAAAGAGACAAAGTTAGCAGGAAAACACAGAGTAAAAATAGGGATAGGAAACAGTTGTATCAAACCAGCGCAGCCTTGGGAGATCTTTTCCAGATAGGATTATCAAGTTTGTTAAAGGGGACATCGGATGTATTTTGGAACTTCAAAGACAAATAATATGACATCAATAAACCAAACGGGATTAAATACATTATTACACTATTATCTTAATAGATACCCTGGCGAGGTCGCAAATATCCTTAACGAAGCGCCTGTAGAAGAGATACTTAGTTATTTTGAACACAATACCCTTAATGTGTCAAAGGAGATCTTAGTAAAACTAAATCAGGATTCGGCATCCAATGTTATTAAGGCTATGGATGATAATGTATTCAGAAAAATATTCGGATTGATCGATCCGTATCAGGGGGCCATAATGCTTTCCCGCCTGGAACCAGATATTACTGAAAATAAATTAGGTTTATTACCTGATAGACTGAACAGGGAAATTCGTGAGGTAATGAATTATCCTCAAGGTTCCGCAGGATTTTTGATGGACACAAGAATTACGGTCTTTAATCCTGAAAACACCGTTGAGGAAGTTTTGGAGAAGCTGAGAGAGCAAAAGGACCGTAAAATATTCAATATTAATGTGATCAACAATGAAAACCAGCTTATTGGAAGGGTACCTATCCAGATCCTGGCCATTTCATTGCCGGATGAGAAACTGGCCAATCTGTTGGAAAAACCAGTGAGTGTCCATGTTATGGCTCCACAGGAGGAGGTGGTCGATCTCCTTAAAGATGGCAAGATTATCAGTCTTCCGGTCGTGGACCTGGATAATCAACTTTTGGGAATCATACGATATGAAGCTTTAATGAAAGCAACCGAGATGGATGCTACCGAGGATGTCCAGGCAATATTTGGTGCTGGCAGGGAGGAACGAGCTCTATCCAAAGCATCACTGGCAATAAAAAAGAGACTTCCATGGCTGGAGATTAACCTTGCCACGGCATTTTTAGCTGCATCAGTTGTTGGAATCTTTGAGGATACCATAGCTAAAATTACAGTATTG
This sequence comes from uncultured Cyclobacteriaceae bacterium, assembly GCA_965365715.1. Classification (GTDB taxonomy): domain Bacteria; phylum Bacteroidota; class Bacteroidia; order Cytophagales; family Cyclobacteriaceae; genus JAGTVG01. The sequence goes on from CBDUCT010000014.1 coordinate 15,285, forward strand.
GCGGTTTTCCTACCGGTGGTCGCTGGTCAGTCCGGTAATACAGGATCACAGGCTCTGGCGGTTACCATTCGAGGCCTCGCCTTGCGGGAATTCCGTGTCGGGCAATGGTTCAAAGTTGCAAAAAAGGAATTAATAGTTGGCACAATCAATGGTATTGCTGTAGCATTGACCACTTCCCTGATCGTTTTGATTTGGGTAAAATCAATTGGTTTATCCCTGGTAATAGGTGTCTCAATGATCATCTCAATGGCCATTGCTGGACTCTCGGGAGCAGTTATACCCATTCTATTAAAAGTCGCAGGTCAGGACCCGGCTCAATCTTCTTCCATAGTGCTTACAACAGTAACGGATATTGTTGGTTTTTTCAGTTTTTTAGGATTGGCTACGGTCCTGGGAAGTATGTTTACCTGATGACCTTACGCACTGAGATGCTATCTTAATGCATATTAAAATATTGCATAGAGCTTAGAACATATTGAAAAGTGTTTCCAGGACGGATGTGCCCGTGCCTTTTTTCTTCACTACAAGCACCGGTATATTCGATATTTCAATAAGCTCTTCCGCCACACTACCTAAAAATATTGATACACCGGATGATGTACCCCGGGCTGCGATCACGAGCAGGTCAATTTTCTTCTCCCGGCATACTTGTTGTATCCCGGATTCAATAGTGTCACTGATCTCAATGATCCTGCCGATGTTTACGTCTTTTGTATCGATGGTATCTAGTACATTATCCAATTCCTTCGTGACAGTTTCTTTTAATAAACCGATAAATTTCTTGGGATCTGAACTTTTTAGTATATGAGTAGAAGATGTTTCGATAATATGCAATAGACTTATTTCCTTGATTGAAGCGAGTTGGGCAAATTGGAGTGCCTGTTCTATTGCTTTCTTTGATTGTACGGAAAAATCAGTTGGAACGAGTAACTTATTGAATGATGTATGATTCTCCGTTATAAATAAAGTAGTACATGTAGCCCGCCTTGCCAGTTTTTTAGCAAATGAAATCGAGTCTCGGATTTCTGTATTTTTTTTATAAATGATAAGATCAATCTCATTTTCCAGTATAAACCGCAGACAACCATCTACAATATTTCCTTTTTCGAATACATTAAAGTGCACTTTAGCATTTATATCACTTGTATGAATCGTTAAAATATCATCTCTAAGTTTTTTAATGACAGCCTGATTCTCGTGAGTGGTAGATGAAGGATATACATTCTTGAAATAATCGGGAAGGCTGTGATCCTCATTGATAAAATTAACAAATAGGTTTTCCGCGCCGGATAATCGCGCCAGTTGGGCTGTATATTTTATTGTATACCGGTCAGTATCTGACAAGGATAACACACACAATATATTCTTCATAGTATGTATTGATCGATTTATTTTGCCGAAAAGAAAGATACTTCATATTCTTCCTAACGTCTGTATTGATTCGAAAGATTTAAACAGATTATTAAATTTATTCTAATCAGGTTTAATTTAATAAATAGTCATGTAATTATTATAGGTCACATGAAACTTAGTCCAAAAGTTGGTAAATTTAGTAATAGATAATCATTAAAGATTTGATGTCGAAAGGATTGAGATATCCTTACCATATTTATCCTTCGTGAAAAAAAAGACCTCCATGAAAATCAGAAGAAGAAGAGTCAAAGTAGTTGATCCAAAGAAAATTGAATTTATAGGCGATCAATATTTGGATGAAACCAGCATCCAATTGTTTGTTTATGACAAAAATGAATATCTGGAAAAAAGGGATCTTAACGTTGATCAGATCGTTGATTTTAAAGACCCCGGTAAGGTGTACTGGCTTAATATTCATGGGCTGCATGATGTTAATATAATCCAGTCCAGTTGCCAAAAAATGAATATCCATAAACTGGTAATTCAGGATATTCTGGATACTACCCAACGACCAAAATTGCAGGAATTTGAAGATTATTTATTCTTTTCCATAAAATCAACCTTACCACAAGAGGGTGATCAAATAAAAACTGAACAGATCAGCTTTATCCTTGGAAGAAATTATGTGATGTCGTTTCAGGAAAAGAAAGGGGACCACTTTGAACACATCAGGCAAAGAATCAGGGAATATAAGGGTATATCACGTTTAAGAGGTCCCGATTTTTTACTGTACTTGTTGCTAGAATCAATCGTGGATAACTATGCTGAGACTTTAGAAACGATTGAAAAACGCATAAATAAAATGATTAAACTGGATGATGATTTTGATCCGGGTCCTGATGCCATACATAAAATTGAACAATTTAAAGAAGAATTATTCAATGTGAAAGTCAGCATTACGCCTCTGAAGGAATCCATCTTTCAACTTGAAAGTGAGATGTCTGATTTCATTGATCAAAAACATAAAAAGTATTTTTTTGATATTAAAGATCATTGTTTATTCCTTATCGATTCCGTAAATGCGCTTGTACAGAAACTCGAAAGTGGGGAAAACCTGTTTTTCTCCTATCAGGGGCATAGGATGAACCAGGTTATGAAAACGTTGACAGTTGTTGCAACAATATTCATCCCCCTGACTTTTATCGCCGGAATTTATGGGATGAACTTTGAGAACATGCCGGAACTTAAATGGGAATGGGCATATTTTGCGTTATGGGCTATTATGGTCGTTTTGTTTGTAAGTATGGTGGTCTATTTCAGGAAGAACAAATGGTTTTAACCCATTTTCACGTATTCCCGGCATTTCTGTGATCTCGATTTTATTATACAGGATGTGATATATTAGTTGAGATAGTTGAACAAGGGGACCTTTGATTGCCGTATGAGCATTTGCCAGGTCTTGTTATTTTGTGTTTGAAGTGACATATCGCTGATATTTAAAGAATTAAAGATCAGATCTGCCTGTATAATGCTGGCGTATGCCAGAATGGTCTCTGCTACATTTTTGTGGTCAATACATATTGATTTTACCACTATATTATTCTCCGAAAGAAGCTGTACCTGTTCTTTGATCCACTCATCTCTTATGCGGCTTGTGTTTTCTTTTCCTGACATAGGTACATGCAGAAGATAAACGTTCGAATTAAATGATTTCATTAATGGAAAGAACTTTTGGAACTCATTGGCTTCAGTGAAGATACCGCTCAGTGGGAATAAAATATTCTTTAGTGGTCTGAAAACTGTACACTCAGGGATATACAAAACCGGAGATCCGGTGATTCTGATTATGGTGTGAATTAGATCCAGGTTGACATGATATTTGCTGAAAAGGGATCCGGGAAGGTTGATTCCAATAATGCCCGAATCAGGATTGTTATTCAGGATCCATTGTGCTATTCTATCGGATAAATCATATGTGTTCTCTGGCTCCTTAATATAAGTAACATTATATACTCTCCTGAGTTGTTCTCCGGTGTAGGCGGTTACTTTGACAAATTCCAAAAGTTAAAAATTAGAATAGAATATTTTAATTATTTGAGATAATGAGAGGGGAGAAAAACTCCCCCTCATGAGATCAGGAAATTTTTATCTCCCTTTTTGCTTTTTCAATACCAACTGCTTTTTTAGGCAGGTGGACCATCAACATCCCATTTTCATAATTGGCTTTGATTTTGTTTGCATCCACGGACTCGGGTAAAGTGAATACCCTTTGAAATTGAAGAAAGTTGAATTCCCGTTTGGTAAACTTTTCCTCAGTCTTTTCTGTTTCTGATTCCTTATTACAGGAAATGGTTATATTATCCTTTTCAAGATCAATGGTAAAGTCTTCTTTTTTAAGGCCAGGAGCTGCCATTTCAAATAGAAATTCTTTATCCGATTCATGAATGTTTACAGGAGGTATTTCACAACCAATTTTTCTGTTCTCTATTCTAAGACCGGCTAGGAATGGCTCAGTGAATAAATCATCAAACATTGAAGGGAACCATGGATCCCTTGATTTCACTAGTTTCATTTTTATTTTTTTTTTATCTTTAATAAGGAATTCTAGCAATTATTTGACGATGTTTTTCCAAAAAAGTCACCCGGGAAAACGCATTATTTTTTAACTTATTTGGAGTAGTTTATGAATTTAACGAATGAGGAAATTGTAATACGATTGAATGAAAAATTTGAGCCCAGACTATTCTCGGATCTGATAGAAAGGCACAGGGCTACGATCAAGAATAAATGTTTCGGATATGTTAAGGATAAAGATACAGCCGAAGATCTCTGCCAGGACGTACTTGTTAAATTATATCTGAAAATGGATACTTTTAAAAGTGGTTCAAAATTCACAACATGGCTGTATTCCATCATCCACAACCACTGCATCGATTTCCTTAAAAAAAATAGAAAAGAGATGCATGAAGAAATTTCAGGTGAATTATCGGATGAAGTGAGTGACCTTTTGGAAGATGAAGTGGAAATATCAAATGAATTATCCGAAGATTTATTGAACAGTCTACTGGAACAAATCACACCACAGGGGAAATTGATCCTGCTTCTGAAATATAAGGAGCGAAAATCTATTAAAGAAATTCAGACCGCCCTGGATATTTCTGAAAGCACCGTCAAAATGAGACTAAAAAGAGCAAAAGATAAAATCAACAAGCTCTACAATTCAATTCATTGACTTTTCAGTATCCCTAAATAATATTTCATATATTGCTATCTAAGGCATTGAGCAGATATGTATTTGATCAGTGCTTTTGTCATTACGTTTCATTTTCAAAATCTGGCAATTATGAAAAAAATATGGGTACTGGCCTTTACATTTTTATTTCTTGAAATTATTTGCATTTCTTCCTATGCACAGATCATGTACCAGGAGGTCACAAACAGGAAACTGGGAATAGGTGCCTATGGCCGCGTGGGGGTGGACTGGAATTTTGAAAATGGGGGATCGATCGGTCGTCGATTGAACCTGAATAATATGGGCAGTATCGGAGGCCGGATGGAAGAGCAGGATTACCTGGAACTGGCAACAGCACTGAATTTCATGCCATTTAAAAAGAGAGACAGTACGATCATTTATTTTCAGAT
>CBDUCT010000015.1:0-20213 GCA_965365715.1 uncultured Cyclobacteriaceae bacterium
GGAGAGAGTTGGAGCGAATAATTTCTTTCTACAAAGCACAAAATGACCGGGATATAAGCATTTTATTTACTGAAAAGGATATTATGCGGATAATTGGTACCGAGTCAGAGGACATTTTAATGGAGTATCCTGTATTTTTTCAACCTATAACCTATAAATTTGCTCAGGGTGAATCAGAATTTGAAGATTTCATTAGAAAGGTGCTAGATAAAACAGAAGATTAAGTGAGCAAGAGACTATTTTTCCTGAGTTTTTTAATGCTATTGATTGCAAGCGACCTGTTCTCCCAGATTCTGGATGATTCTACACAAACCGTATATGGTCCTACCACAACAAATTACAGATACCTTAACGACATTAAGTTCAACAGGAATGTATCCTCACATCCCGATACAGCGATAATTGGGTTTGAGCGGTTCTCACCCATGGAGACAAATAGATATAAGCTTCAGGATCTGGGAATTATTGGAACCTCCACAAAACATATGTTTTACACCCCGCCCTCAATAATTGGGAGGACCTCCGGATATTATACATATTCTATGTTTGGATTACCCGTAGAAGATATCAAATTGTTTGATACACGATCTCCACACACTGATTTATATGTAGTATTTGGATCAGGAAACAGAAACATTACAGATATATCCTTCAGTCAGAATATAAAACCCAACTGGAATTTTGGATTCAATCTTTTATGGCATACGATGGATAAACAGATCAGTCGTACCGGAAGAGGAGATAATGCCGTAAGGGGCTTATCTTATAATTTCTACATGTACTATTGGACACCTGATAGTAATTATTTTGCTCTAGGTGCTTATACCAGAATGAATCATAAGGTTAATGAGAGTGGGGGAGTTGATACTACAGGATTTCAGAACATTAATGATTTTTTCAATGAAAATGCCGAGGTCAACCTGGAGGAGGTGACCAGTTCCGAGTTGAATGTTAAATACTATTTATACCAGCAATACCAGTTAAATCCTGCTTTCGCTATTTATAATGAGTTTTATTCTTCACTAATCTCAAATTACTTTTCAGACCCATCGGTTTCTACCAATCAGGAATTCTATGACCGCATCCTTTTTAATACAACCGAAACATGGAATAAAAATAAGATAAATGATATATCCAATGAGGCAGGGGTAAAGGGTGATTGGAAAAAGGCATTTTACAATGCTTACTATCGTTATCGCCAGGTCAGGTTCTATCAGAACAACCTGACTGATGTCGAGAACAGAACCGAAGGTTATGTGGGAGGAAGTCTACGATACGACAATGACAGTTCCTATTATCTCATGGTGGAAGGGGAACTTTTGTTGAATAACGGGAATCATAAGATAAGGGGCGTTTATGAAAATCGATTCTGGGAATTATCTTATCAACGGATGATGTATGATCCCGGTTTTATACATGAAAGATATTTCAGCAATCATTATGAATGGTATAATAATTTCGGATCAGTTCAGTCAGACAATATAAAAGCATTATTCAAGATTCCCCTGAAGAAGATAGCCATCAGACCATTCTTGAATCTATCCATGCTAAAGAATTATATATACTTTGGTACTGATAAAATGCCAAAACAAGCTTCAGGGTTTGCTCAGTTATATTCTCCGGGAATCGATCTAAACTTTCAATTTGGCAAATACCTGCATTGGGATAATCAGTTTATTTACACCTTTAAGTCAGGCGATGAAGAAGCGAGGGATGTTTTCAGGATCCCACCAATATTTGTAAACTCAAGTATTTACTATTCAAGGTTTATGTTCAATGAGAAGTTGCTGATGTCTATTGGTGTAAACAGTCATTATAGGAGTAATTACTTTGCTGATGGATATGATCCTGTTACACAACAGTTTTATCTGCAGAATGACTTTGAATTGCCCAGTTATTTTTTGGCTAATGTTTTTGTTAATATCAAGATTAAAACTGTTCGTTTATTTCTCAAATACGCATATATTAACCAAAAAGCAGAGCGGGGATATTTTGCTACACCATATTATCCTGGTCAGCCAAAAGGTCTCGATCTGGGTCTGAGCTGGATGTTTTATGACTAAAGAATTTTAACTTTTAATTTTCTCAAGGAGTGAATTACACGTGGAATGCAGCAGGGATATATCTTCTTTCTCCAGATAGGAAAGCCTTTCCATTATCCTCGGTCCAATGATATGTGGCTGCTTAATTTCAATCTCTTCAAGCAGGTTTTTTACTTTCCCTTTTAGTGCCGATAAGCTTTCATCAGAACTAATTTTATCCTGGCTGCTTTCTTCCTCTGGTGTGGGCTCTGCTCTTAAAACCCTGGACATTAAATATGCATAAATCATCACAGCCTGTGAGAGGTTCAACGAAGGATAAGGATAGGCTATGGGCACGTAGCTTATAAGATCGCATTTCCTGATCTCATCATTGGTCAATCCCGACTCTTCACGGCCAAATAATATCCCGATCCTCTTTAAATTACTTTCACGCTGCTGCAAAAAATCAACCAATTCTTCTGCCTGAATATAATTCTCATTGGTCCTTCTTCTTTTGGCGGAAGTGGCTATAAGGAAATCGAATTCAGATGCCATTTGGTTAAAGTCCATATATACTTTCGCATTCTCAAGTACATCAACTGACCCATGAGCCAGAATTTTTGATTTTTTTTCAAGATGAAAAGGAGAGGCCTTTACGAGGCATAAATCTTTAAAACCCATGGTTTTGATTGCCCGTGCGGAAGCGCCTATATTCTCCGGAACGGCCGGCTCCACCAATACGAAAGAAATTTTCATTTAATAAAGCTTTCAGGTTTTCTGCTTCTTTTTCTTGGCAGCAGGAAAAAGAATATTATTGAGAATTAAACGGTAACCTGGCGAATTCGGGTGGAGGTTTAAATCTGTCGGAGCTTCTCCTACAATATGTTGGTAATCTTCCGGATCATGTCCACCATAGAAGGTAAAAAACCCTTTGCCCTGTATCCCATGCAGATATTTGGCCTCATTCAGATCTTTATTTTCACCCATTATGACCACTTCAGGCTTAATAAGACTCTTTTTGTATGCGGTTGTTTGTCCCATAAAACCTTTAACTATTTTCTGATGATTTTGGGTTAGCATGGTAGGAATAGGATCCCATTTGGCAGAAAATTCGAATAATGTAAAGAAATCATTTTCAGCTATGATATTTCTTTCCGGTGCATTCTGATCTATGTTAGAAAATTCATATTCAAGTGGATCACGTACGAGCTTGAAATCCTGAAATGCCAGAGTATTATCGTAAACCAGTTTTTTCTGCGCGGCCGGATCAGCCGGGTCGCCATCGTACATGTATTCACATATATCAACACCATCCGCAGCCAGGGCAATGTCAAAAGTATCTGTGGCAGAACACATGGCAAAGAGAAAACCACCACCAATCACATACATTTTGATTTTTTTAACAATGGCCAGTTTCAATTGCGATACTTTTTGATAACCATGTTTCCTGGCGCTGGCTTCAAATTCCTGCTGCTGCTGTATATACCATGGGAAGTTCCGGTAATTACGGTAAAATTTCCCATACTGGCCGGTGAAATCTTCATGATGCAGATGCAACCAGTCATACTTAAGTAGCTCGTCATACATGACCTCATCATCGAAAATGACGTCATACGGTATTTCGGCGTAGGTCAATACCAGGGTAACAGCATCATCCCAGGGTTGATTGCTTTTAGGGGAATAAACTGCAACTCGAGGTGCTTTCTCCAACTTCATCACATCTGTATTGGAAGAAGGGCTTGATATTTCGTTCAATATTTGATTGTATTGCGCATCTGAAATTACAGTATAAGCGACACCCCGAATGATCAACTCATTTTCAATCTTCTGTAAGTATTTGACCATAAAACTCCCTCCACGGTAATTGAGAATCCAGTCGATCTCTACTTCATTTTGCAATGTCCAATAGGCAATCCCATACGCTTTCAAATGGTTTGATTGACTGTTATCCATGGGTATCAATAAATATGCAGCCTTAGAAGCATTTATCCCAATAATCAGTGAAATGCACAACATCAAAACCAACCTGGAGAGTTTTACCATCTTATATTACCTTTCATATAAATTATACTACATTAGAGTAATATTACTTAATTGAATAAAGATTGCCAAGTATATTTATCTTTATAAAAAGCACGCTTTCATGAATCTTTTAGTAAATATCTCAGAAGGATTAAGGTCGATATCAGCCAATTTATTGCGTTCTATCCTGACAGCGTTGATTATTGCTATCGGAATAACTTCCCTGGTAGGTATTTTAACGGCCATTGACAGCATGAAGGCTTCAATTAATAGCAGCTTTTCAAATTTAGGAGCTAATTCATTCGAGATCAGGTCAAAACGCACCGACAGGGGGCGTAGCAGAAGCGGGGTTGAAGAGAAAAAGTATGAACAATTACAGTATTTTGAAGTAAAGAGATTCAAAAATCTTTTTAAATATTCTAATGCTGTTAGTGTCTCTACTTACGTTTCGTGGAATGCAGAAGTAAAAAGACTATCTAAAAAGACAGATCCTAATATAAGAATTGTAGGTGCTAATGAAAACTACCTGAACCTTCAGGGATATAATATTGAATTCGGGAGAAACTTTTCTTCATATGAGGTAGAATACGGAAGACCTGTGGCATTGATTGGAAATCAGGTGGTTGAAAAGTTATTTGAGGCCAATGAAAATCCATTGGATAAAGAAATTGCATGTTTCGGAAATAAATATAAAGTAGTTGGGGTATTAAAGAAAGAAGGTGCCCTGGGGGGAGATAGTGGCTCAGATAGATCAGTAATAATACCTATAGAAAGTGCGATTCGTCTCAATACAGGTTGGACGAATTTCAGATATTACATAAATGTTGGAGTTGATAATCCTGAACAGATGGAATTTACCCAGGGCCAGGCAACCGGGCTAATGAGGACCATCCGGCAGGATCCTATAGGGCAGGAAAACTCATTTGAGATATCCAGAAACCTAACACTGGAAGAAGAACTCGAAAATATAAGTTCCTACCTGAGGATTGGTGGTTTCATAATAGGTTTTATAACATTACTTGGAGCATCAGTGGGATTAATGAATATCATGTTGGTTTCCGTTACCGAACGCACACGGGAAATTGGCATCAGGAAGGCGATAGGAGCCAATCCCAGAAAGATCAGGGAGCAGTTTCTGATAGAAGCCATCGTGATCTGCATATTTGGTGGTACAGGGGGTGTTATTCTTGGTATAGGCATTGGGAATCTGATATCTAACCTGATAAGCGCTGGCGGGGCCTTTATTGTCCCCTGGTTATGGGTAATTGTAGGATTTGCTATCTGTATTGCTGTTGGATTGATTTCAGGCACCTATCCAGCTTTTAAGGCTTCCAGGCTGGACCCGATAGAGGCTTTAAGATTCGAATAAATTTAGTTCATGCAAGTGAGCTGTCTGTTTTTTATTACGGTTCCTAATAATGTAGATCCAGCTTTAATATTTCAATAAATGTGGATCTGGTAGTTCACCGAACTGATTCATTTATTTCGCTTCCATAAAAGATAGATCCAGCTTAAAGATTTAGATTAAAGAGGTCGAAGGAAATGAACCATCTGAATTTTTATACTTCAGTTCCTGAGAATGTAGTCCCATGTTTGTAATAAGGATTAAAGTACTTCATTGAAATGTTTGGACTGGTATTTGTGTATTTAGATTTTCTAACATTCTGGAAACTCTTGAACTACAGACTTGATAATTCCGGTTCCTTAAGAATTTCCTCAACCTCAACCAGTCCGTTTGAATTGATCTCCCTGAGCTTAACCGGAAGTGTTTCATTTATTAAAAGAGGATCATAATTAGCCACTACGCGGATATAATTATTTGTAAATCCATGCATCCTTCCATTCTCCACGTCGTGTTCAAAAAGTACAACCTCGTTTCGTCCCAGATTATCATTATAGAACTTGTGCCTTTTCTTGAATGAAAGATTACGCAATATTTTAGATCTTTCATTGCGTACCTTAAGGGGTACTGATCCGGGCATATCTATGGCTGCAGTGTTGGCACGTTCAGAGTAGGTAAATACATGTAAATAGGATACATCAAGTTCATTTATGAACTCGTAACTGAACTTGAACTCTTCTTCGGTCTCACCCGGGAAACCTACGATCACATCAACACCAATACAAACAAAAGGCATGAGTTCCCTGATCTTGGTAATCCTGTCGAGGTACAGTTCTCTGAGGTATCGTCTCCTCATCAATTTCAGGATTGTATTTGATCCTGATTGAAGAGGTATGTGGAAGTGATGAACAAAACGCTCGGATTTTGAAACGAAATCAATTATCTCATCTGTGAGCAAATTGGGTTCGATGGATGAAATACGGATTCTCTCAATACCATCTATTTTATCAAGTTCCCGTATCAAATCTATGAACCGGAATTCGCGTTTATTTTTAATTATTCCATAATCCCCGGTATTAACACCGGTAAGAACAATTTCTTTAACACCCTTAGTGGCTATTTCCCGCGCATTTTTCAATACATTCTCAATGGTATCGCTTCTACTTTTTCCCCTCGCCAGGGGAATAGTACAAAACGCACAAGAATAATCGCACCCATCCTGAACTTTTAAAAAAGTCCGTGTTCGGTCATTGATAGAAAAAGCCTGATGATAAGAGCTGGCTTCACTGATAGGAGAGGCATGAACTGTTGGTTTTTCTGTTTTTCTAAAATCTTTTATATAATCAAAGATACTGAACTTTTCAGCAGCACCCAATACCGCATCCACACCAGGAATTGTGGCAATTTCCTGAGGCTTCAACTGCGCGTAACATCCCAATATAATGATATAAGGATCATGTCCAACCTTTTGAGCTTCCTTCACTACTTTTCTGCACTTCTTGTCGGCATTATCGGTAACACTGCAGGTATTTATGATATAAATATCAGCACCATCCTCGAAATTAACCTTCCTGAAACCTTCCTTTTCAAATAATCGTGAGATGGTTGAGGTTTCAGAGAAGTTTAGCTTACAGCCTAAAGTATAGAATGCCACGGTTCTCATATCCCGCAAAAATAAGCAATTCTTTTATTATGGATACATAAAATTTTTTGCGAAAGAATTCTAATATCAATAAATATCTTTTATTTAATATCTATAAATAGGTTCGAAAATAAGCTTATCCTGATCTGATTAAATCTTTAAAAATAGTATTTTGAGAGAAATCTCCTTTATTAAAATATTGAATTGATCTTAGTAATTTAGCTTTTTACTGCGTAAAATCGCATCATAATTGAATGTGGCATTTTTTAATTTTTAGCTATGAGATATTTTCTATTGTTATTCCTGACCTTTCTTATTTCCACCTTATCAGAATCTCAGGAAGTTATTGATCTTGAGATCATTCATAAGATTCGGCAGGAAGGTCTTAAAAACTCAAATGTAAACGACCTTGCGTTTTACCTGACGGATGCATATGGACCACGGCTCACAAATTCACCAGGACACAGAAAAGCCGGCGAATGGGCTGTCAGACAACTAAAAACCTGGGGATTGGATAATGCTATGATGGAAGAATGGGGAGAATTTGGCAAGGGATGGGAAGTAGACAAATGTTATGTGGCAATGAAGGAGCCTTACTATTTTCCATTTATTGCAATACCCAAAGCCTGGACTGGTTCTACGAATGGCCTGGTGTTAGATGAGGTGATATTGATAGATGTTAACTCAGAAGAAGATCTTGAACCTTATAAGGGGAAGTTGAAAGGTAAGATTGTACTAATTAGATCCTTAGCAGATACCGCCCCATCATTTGAAGCGGAAGCGTTCAGATATACCGAAAAGGAACTTGATGAAGAAGCCAAACAAAGAATTGGACAGTCCAGCAGATATTCACCTGAGAGAATCGCTCAATATCGTGCGAGAAGAGCCCTTAATAATAAAATAACCGAACTTCTTAATGAGGAAGGTATTGCTTTGCTGATAAGAGGATCGAGAGGAAAGCATGGGACCTTTAAAACAAGCGGAGGTGGTGATGCCTATAAACCAGAGGCTAAAATACCTTTTTCTCAATTGGAAATGGCGCCAGAGCATGCGGATCTTATGGCCAGATTAATAGAGAAAGACATCAAGGTAATAGTGGAATCAGAAGTCAAAACTACTTTTTACGATAACAATCTTAATTCTTTTAATGTAGTAGGTGATATCATAGGAGCAGATAAGAATCTTCGGTCAGAACTTGTTATGCTCGGAGGGCACCTGGATTCATGGCATGCAGGTACAGGTGCAGTAGATAATGCTGCAGGTTGTATTGTTATGATGGAAGCAGTAAGGATATTAAAAGCCATTGGTTATAATCCTAAGCGAACAATCAGAATAGCCCTTTGGTCAGGAGAGGAGCAGGGGTTGTACGGTTCAAGAAACTACGTGAAAAATCATTTCGCCAATAAAGAAGAAGGTATTCTGCACCCTGATTATGATAATTTGTCTGCCTATTATAATATTGATAATGGGACGGGTAGGATCAGAGGGATTTATTTGCAGGAAAATGATATGCTGAGACCTGTTTTTGAACAATGGTTTGAGCCGTTTAGCGATATGATCGACCATCCGACAGTTACCATACGTAATACCTCGGGAACAGACCACAGAGCTTTTGACGATGTTGGACTGCCGGGGTTTCAGTTTATTCAGGATCCAATCGATTATGATTTGAGGACATGGCATACCAATATGGATACCTATGAAAGATTGCTGATCCCGGATCTGCAACAAATGGCGGTGATTGTTGCTTCATTTGTTTACCTTACTGCAGAAAGGGATGAAAAGTTGCCGAGGAAACAAAATCCAATTAGTAAGGAAAGGTAGAAATTAAATTCCGAGAGGCGGATTAGCATTCAAGTTCTTTTCTCATGAGGAAAGAACCTTATAAGGGATATTAATCTCAGAAAAGTGGCCAAAGTCCTTAAAGGATTTCTATAAAGAGATCATCATCCAATTATTTATCATCCACCCTCAGGGTGATGAATCCGGCGATGATCATCGAGATCCCACCAAGCATGAGAGCATAAATGGCTTCTCCACCAAATATATCCTTTGTGATGAAACCCAATATGCTGGCTGCCAGGATCTGTGGTATAACAATAAAGAAATTAAAAATACCCATATAAACACCCATCTTGTTTGATGGCAATGAGCCGGTCAGAATAGCATATGGCATGGAAAGAATACTTGCCCAGGCAAATCCAATTCCTATTTCTGATATGATCAGCATATAGGGGTTTTTAAATATATAAAAAGACATCAACCCAAGCCCACCAAACAGGAGCGCTATCAAATGCGTTATTTTTCTATTGGTGCGTTTTGCAATAACCGGCAGCATAAAGGCTATTATGGCTGCGAATCCGTTGTAGACACTCATCAGAACACCCACCCAGTTAGCGCCTTCATTGTAAGCTTCTGATGTGACATCTGAAGTGCCATAAATATGACTAGTAACCGCAGGGACAGTATATATCCACATGGCGAACAAGGCAAACCAGGAGAAGAATTGCACGATAGCAAGCTGTTGCATGGTCTTTGGCATGTGGAAGAGGTCCTCGATGATCTCTGTCATCCCATTGGTTCGATTTTTATTGAGCATTATCCCTGTCAATAACTGAATTATACCAAATACTACCGCTCCAATACCCAATACGTAAAGTTCCTTATCGAGCGTATAATAATATATGATATAGCTGCCAAAAATACCGGTCAGTATCCATACCAGACTTTTCCTGAAATAATTGACCTTTTTATCATAGGCGGTGGCTTCAGGCCGGTTTGTCTTTTCACCGGATTTAATATCTGTGCCATCATCAAAGGAAGCCAATTCACTTGGGCTATATTCTTTTGATGAGATGACAGTCCATAATACCGCCAGGAAGAATACCGATGCGCCGATATAGAAAGAATATTTTACAGAATCAGGAATCATCATTTCTGGCGCTGTATTATCTATTCCAAAGAAATTTGTAAGCAAATAGGGGAGTGCGGAAGCAATGACGGCCCCAGAACCGATAAAAAAACTCTGCATGGCGAATCCTGCTGTTCTCTGTTCATTGGATAACATGTCTCCCACAAAGGCCCGGAATGGTTCCATACTTATGTTAATAGAAGCATCCATGATCCACAACATGCCAGCTGCAACCCATAATGCGGGTGAATTAGGCATAATTATCAATGCCACAGAGGCCAGTATGGCACCGACCAGGAAATAAGGTCTTCTTCGACCCAGTTTCCCCCAGGTTTTATCACTCATGTGACCGATTATAGGCTGTATGATAAGGCCAGTTACAGGTGCTGCGACCCACAAAATAGGTATAGCATCCACATCAGCGCCAAGTGTTTGAAAAATACGGCTGACATTTGCATTCTGTAGTGCAAACCCGAATTGGATTCCAAGAAATCCAAAACTCATATTCCAGATCTGCCAGAAACTTAATCGTGGTTTTTGTGCCATTATTTTTTTACTTTAAAAGTTGTAGTTATTCCCCAATAACAGCGGGAGTTGAAATGATCTTTTAAATATAATAGAATCCTCTTTAATACGACTATTCAATTTTACATTTCAAGGGATCTTAGTCAATTTTTATAATAAACATTGCACCTGTCAGGTGTTCAAAAACATTTGAATAAAAAAACTGATCTAAAACCTGGAATCGGGATATAAGAGGAATATTCTTTAAGAGCTGAAATGATTATAGTGGATTTAAAATAAAAAAACCGTACCAGATATCACGGTACGGTTTGAATTATTTCTAAAAAGTTCAATTACGCATTCCTGTTAACACAGTTCAAGTCCTCAAAAGCTTGTTTTAAACGGGTAACAAAAGTTTTTTCACCTTCCCGTAACCAGGCCCTTGGATCGTATTTTTTCTTATTTGGCTTATCTTCACCTTCCGGATTTCCAATTTGACCCTGAAGATAACCTTCGTTGGCTTTGTAATACTCCAGGACACCGGCCCAGAAAGCCCATTGTGTGTCTGTGTCAATATTCATTTTTACGGCACCATATTCAATGGCTTCGGTAATTTTCTCAGGCTCAGAACCGGAACCACCATGAAACACAAAATTTACAGGATTATCTCCAGTTCCAAATTTCTCTTTAATGTGCTCCTGTGAATTCTTTAAAATAACCGGAGTCAGAACAACATTTCCAGGTTTGTATACACCGTGAACATTTCCGAAAGCAGCGGCAATTGTGAAGTTTTCACTGATTCGGTTTAATTGTTCATATGCATAAGCAACCTCCTCCGGCTGAGTATATAATTTAGAACTATCGACATCTGTATTGTCTACCCCATCTTCTTCACCACCGGTTACGCCCAATTCAATTTCAAGTGTCATACCCAGTTTATCCATTCTTTCCAGATAATTCTTTGAAATTTCGATATTTTCTTCAATGGGTTCCTCTGATAAGTCAAGCATATGTGAGCTATATAATGGTTGACCAGTTTCTTTATAGAACTTTTCTCCTGCATCTAGTAAACCATCAATCCATGGCAATAATTTCTTTGCACAGTGGTCCGTATGCAGGATTACAGGCACTCCATAAGCTTCCGCCATTGCCCTCACATGGTGTGCGCCGGCAATACCACCTGCAATAGCAGCCTTCTGATCTTCATTGGAAAGGCCTTTTCCAGCAAAGAATACAGCTCCACCATTGGAAAACTGGATGATAATTGGCGAATTAATGTCTCGCGCAGTTTCAATTGCAGCATTTACTGTACTGGTACTGATAACGTTAACAGCGGGCAATGCAAAATTATTTTCATTTGCATAATCAAGCAATTCTTTAACCTCGTTACCATATAAAACTCCAGCTCTGAATTTTTTACCTATACTCATTTTAAAATGAATTTAAATTATTATTAAAATTATTTACAATATGAACGTTTCAAAAAAATTTCTGCAAGGATAGACCTGATGAATACCCGGCCAGTTTGCCATGATCATTTTGGCAGTGCAAATATGATCAATAAAAATGATTTTTAGTTAAAATAGAGCAGTAAATGCAAGTAAAAACCTAAAGAATACAGGTCATGGCACAGCCCCTTTTAATATTCCGGATCATTATGAGCATCAAACTCTTTTTTTTAACATTTGTGACAATAGTTTTATCAGTATTATTTATATTTCGCAGATGATAACTTAACATTTATAATAAAACAGCATATGGCACATTTTTTCGGGATTGACATTGGTGGTTCGAATATCAAGATTGGACTTGTGGATTCGAAATACGGATTATTGGAAAAGGTAAAATATCCCACAAAAGATCTTCGGAAAAAGGACGATTTTGTCCAGGGATTTAGCGATGTTCTGAAGAATGAATTTGAGAATCATCCGGAAGTTGAAGAAATCGGGATAGGTGTGCCGGGAACAATATCCCGTGATGCCCGGAGTACTCTGGAATTGCCCAACCTGGGAGATCTGGGAAATACCAATCTTTTGGATAGACTTGAATCCAATCACCAGGGGAAACATTTCTATATGGATAATGATGCTCATGTAGCTGCGCTGGGTGAGTATTATTTTGGGAAAGAGAAGGTGCCGGAAAACTATGTATTTATAACTCTGGGAACCGGTGTTGGGGGAGCTGCCATAATTGATCACCATATTTTCAGAGGTGGAGACGGTAATCCAATGGAGATCGGTCATATTATGTCCCAGGATGGAAAAACACTGGAAACAATTATTGGCAAGGCAGGATTGAAAGAAATGCTGAACGACATGTTAAAGAATAACAAAAGTGAGATCCTGGGTAAGAAGGTAGAAGTGTGGAATACAAAACAGGTCCTTTCAGCAGCAAATGAAAATGATAAAGTAGCACTCAAAGTATTCAAAAAAATAGGGATCTTGCTCGGGGAAGCGCTTGTTTCAACAATTCGCCTGCTCGATATTAAAACAATTATTGTTGGCGGAGGTATATCTCAAAGCTATAAGTACGTAATAGGGCCCATGGAAAAGGTGCTCATGAAAAACCTGACACCTTATTATACCAGCCGGTTAGAAATAAAAAAAGCTACCCTGGCTAACGAGGCAGGGATTGTTGGTGCCGCTTCTCTTTGTTTTAAGTAGATTGTTTATCAATGAAAGACGGGGCACCCTGAACAAATACTTCCTGAGACAATCCCACCGCATTAAATCGAATAAAAAGAAACAGCGTTTCCGTGTTATTTGTTATGTCGCATTTTGAGGCCGGGGAAATCTGATAAATAAAAAACTTCTGATTTCGCCTGTATAGTTCATTTCTTTCCGGCTTACCAAAAATTCTGATGATCTGTTTATTCGTCAAACCCAGGATCTCATTTTGACTTTCAAGTATTTCTTTATAGATCCCTAGCCTGATTTTCTTACAACCATTGATGTCTTCTTTCCATGAGTCATTGTCAAAGCTAACCTTTGTTTCTTCAACACAAGCACTTATTAAAAATATGAACAGAATAGCTGTAATAAATTTCATTTAGAATTCTTTAAACTTGAATCATCAGTATAAGCTCGTTAATTTAAATTATTTTAAAATTAATTGTTCGTTTTGCATCACAATTCATACCTAAACAGAATAATTTTGCCTAAAAATTAAGAGATGAACAAATTTCTCAAGTTTTTCACTAATGTTTCTATTGTAATTTTCCTGGTTGCCTTATTGCTTGTTTATGCATTCCTGCCAGATCCCCTGGGGATACTCTTTGATAAGAATGGCGTAACAGTTCATGAAATTTCGAAGGGCACATTTTTTTATTCTTCATTATTTCTCTTTGTGATCGTTCAGATCATTTTGATCTTATTTAAAAAAGGGAGTGAAACAAAATTCAATATCCACCACCCATACTTAATTAGCTGGTTTCAGGGTCTTCATCTTACTATCAATCTGTTTATTTTGCTAATGCTGATATTTATTGGTTTTGCGAATAATGCAGTTAATTATACATATGACAGTATACAGTTTATGATTTATTTAGGTCCGCTGATTGTTATTTTGTGGGCTGTGATGCTTCCAATATTTTTAATACTGAAGAAATCCTAAAAATTTATACGACAAACCTCCACCTATTATATTTAATTAAAAGGTTTAAATGAGATAAAATAACCATCAATATATCAGCTATATATAACTAATTACTTAATATTTGTCGATGAAAAAATGTCGGAAATCTAGTTTTTTTGACATGAATTTACTTGTATATTCACCCATTAATCATAAAAAATATTTTGGTCAACCATTGGAAAAGGAACCGGTAGATGGATAAAAAATCAAATGGCGAACAGTTCGTTTATGATGAAAGTACAATAAAATCCCTTGATTGGAAAGAGCATATAAGACTAAGGCCGGGTATGTATATCGGAAAACTCGGGGATGGATCTGCGCAAGATGATGGCATTTATGTTCTGGTAAAAGAAGTAATCGATAATTCCATTGATGAACATGTCATGGGTTATGGAAAAACTATTGATGTAAAAGTTGGCGACCATATGGTGGAAGTCAGGGATTATGGAAGGGGGATACCATTAGGGAAAGTTATTGATTGTGTCTCAAAAATTAATACTGGTGGAAAATATGACACACAGGCTTTTCAAAAATCAGTGGGTCTCAACGGCGTGGGAACAAAGGCCGTGAATGCCCTTTCGGCGTATTTCAGGGTTCAATCATTCAGGGATGGCAAAACAACCTCCGGTGAATTCAGCAGAGGTAATTTGTTGAAGGAACTCAAAAATAAGAAGGCCAGTCAGCGTAATGGCACACTAATTGTGTTTGAGCCTGATCCTGATGTATTTAAGAATTATCATTATATTCCCGAATATCTGGAAAACCAGATATGGAATTATGCCTACCTGAATGCAGGCTTAACCATCAACTTCAACGGGCTTAAATTTCACTCTGAAAATGGGCTTCTGGATCTGATCAACAATAAAACGGATCCGGAAAGCTTACGTTATCCCCCCATTCACCTTAAAGGTCAGGATATTGAAATAGCATTAACACATAATAACCTGTACGGGGAAGAGTATTATTCATTTGTAAATGGTCAGTTTACGACGCAGGGAGGGACTCATCTGAGTGCCTTTCGCGAAGCCATAGTTAAAACAATGCGGGATTATTTTAAAAAAGATTTCGATGCATCGGATATCAGAGCCAGCATTGTGGGAGCGATATCCGTGAGAGTTATAGAACCTGTATTCGAATCCCAGACGAAAACAAAACTTGGATCTATTAATCTGGGTCCGGGTGGGCCAACCATGAGGACATTTGTGAACGATTTTATTAAGAAAGAGCTTGATAATTATCTTCATAAATACCCTGAAGTATCAGATGCTTTATTAAAACGGATCCTGCAATCTGAAAGAGAGAGAAAGGATATTGCAGGTATTAAGAAACTGGCCAATGAAAGGGCGAAAAAGGCAAACCTGCATAATAAAAAACTTCGCGATTGCAGGATTCACCTGGATGATCAGAAAAGTGATCTCAAAAATGAGACAATGATCTTCATAACCGAAGGTGATTCAGCCAGTGGCTCCATCACCAAATCAAGAAATGTTCAAACACAAGCTGTTTTCAGTCTAAGGGGAAAGCCCCTGAATTCGTTCGGACTAACTAAGAAAGTCGTTTATGAAAATGAAGAATTTAATTTGCTGCAGCATGCATTAAATATTGAGGACGGTATAGAAGGGCTTCGCTACAGCAAAATAGTAATTGCTACTGATGCGGACGTTGATGGCATGCACATCAGGTTACTTTTGTTAACCTTTTTCCTGCAGTTTTTCCCGGACTTGATCAGGAACAGTCATGTATATATTCTGGAAACACCCCTCTTCAGGGTAAGAAATAAAAAAGAAACATATTACTGTTATAATGAAGAGGAAAAGCAGCATGCTATGGAAAAATTAGGCTCTAAACCTGAAATAACCCGATTTAAAGGCCTTGGTGAAATATCTCCAGATGAATTCGGAGGGTTTATAGGGGAAAATATCAGGCTTGAACCGGTCATTTTACATAAAGACACAAGCATCAAAAATCTATTGAAATTTTATATGGGGAAAAACACACCAGATCGACAGAATTTTATAATCGATAACTTAAAAATTGAAAAAGATCTGGTTTTAGAGGAAGTAATATAACAATGGGAGAAGATAATAACAACATATTTGAAGAACTACCCGAAAATGAAAAGATCCATGATATATTACCGATTTCCGGTATGTATGAAAATTGGTTTCTGGATTATGCCTCCTATGTAATTCTTGAAAGGGCTGTTCCAGCCATACAGGACGGTTTCAAGCCTGTCCAGAGAAGGATTCTCCACGCCATGAAGGAGATGGATGATGGCCGCTATAATAAAGTAGCTAACATCATCGGAAATACTATGCAGTATCATCCTCATGGCGATGCCTCCATCTCCGATGCAATCGTAGGTCTTGGCCAAAAAGACCTGCTCATAGATACTCAGGGTAACTGGGGGGATATTAGAACGGGTGATAAAGCGGCAGCTGCAAGATATATAGAAGCACGACTGTCGAAGTTTGCCCTCGATGTTGTATATAATGCCCAAACTACTGATTGGCAATTATCCTATGATGGGAGAAAGAAGGAGCCGGTAACCCTGCCTGTAAAATTTCCAATGCTTCTTGCTCAGGGAGTGGAAGGGATTGCAGTAGGTTTATCAACAAAAATATTGCCGCACAACTTCAATGAATTAATAGATGCCTCAATCAATATTCTCAATAACAAAAAGATTCAGCTCTTTCCTGATTTTCCAACGGGTGGGATGGCTGACTTCGGTGAATATAACAAAGGATTGCGGGGTGGAAAGGTCAGAGTAAGAGCGCGCATCGAGGAGCTAGATAATAAAACGCTGATCATTAAGGACATACCATATGGTATTACAACAACCGGTTTAATAGATTCTATTATAAAAGCAAGTGAAAAAGGAAAGATTAAGGTCAAAAAGGTAGTTGACAATACGGCCAGGGATATTGAAATCCTGATTTATCTTGCCCCTGGTCAATCCCCACATATAACCATTGATGCTTTATATGCTTTTACCGACTGCGAGGTTTCCATATCCCCAAATGCCTGTATAATTCTGGATGAAAAACCCCATTTCATGGATGTTCACCAGATCCTGAAGATCAATACCGATCAAACCTTGCAACTCCTCAAACGGGAACTTGAAATAAAGCGTGCTGAACTTCTGGAGAAAATATTGTTTTCTTCCCTGGAGAAGATCTTTATAGAAAACCGTATATACCGGGATATTGAAGAATGCGAAACATGGGAGGCTGTAATAGAAACAATTGATAAGGGACTTGACCCTTATAAAAAACAGTTTTACAGGGAAATTACGGAAGAGGATATTGTGCGTCTGACTGAAATAAAAATTAAACGGATATCAAAATATGATTCCCTAAAAGCCGATGAAAGTCTGAAGAAACTTGAAGATGATCTCAGTCAGGTTGAATTCAATCTTGACAACCTGGTGGATTATGCTGTAAACTACTTTAAAAATTTGAAAGAAAAGTACGGCAAGGACAAAGAACGTAAAACAGAGATCAAGAACTTCGATTCAATTGCAGCAACCGTTGTTGCAGCGAATAATCAAAAACTTTTTGTTAACAGTGCAGACGGCTTTATAGGATACGGGCTTAAAAAGGACGAATTTATAAGTGAATGTTCTGACCTTGATGACGTTATCGCCTTTAGAAAAGATGGTAAGTTTAAAGTTTCAAGGATTGCCGAAAAGGTATTTATGGGTAAGGATATCCTGCATGCAGCTGTTTTCAATAAAAACGATGAACGAATGGTTTACAATATGGTCTATCTTGATGGAAAGACCGGTAAATCCATGGTAAAACGTTTCCAGGTTATGGGTGTTACCCGGGATAAGGAATATGATCTCACTAAAGGACATAAGGGTTCTAAAGTGTTATATTTTACTGCCAACCCAAATGGTGAGGCCGAAACCATAACTGTAAATCTTACATCAGGCAGCAAGGCCAGGAAAAAGATCTTTGAATTTGATTTTACTTCCATTGAAATTAAGGGAAGAGGATCACAGGGTAATATATTAACGAAGTATCCGGTTCGTAAAATTCAACTTAAAACGGCTGGCATTTCCACATTAGGAGGTCTTGATATCTGGTATGATCCGACCATTGGAAGACTCAACCGGGACAACCGGGGTAAATATCTGGGCAATTTTAAGCCCGAAGATCAGATCGTTGTACTAACTAAAGATGGTTCTTATGCTCTCACCAGCTTCGACCTGACAAACCGATACGAACCTGAGAAAGTCATTCTTATTGACAAATTCGGGCCAAATGATATCATATCTGCTGTTTACTATCACGGTGGAAATAAAACATTCTATATTAAACGCTTTGTAATAGAAACCTTATCTACCGGGAAGAAGTTTAACTTCATATCAGAGGAAAAGGGCAGCAGACTTGAGTTGGCCACAAATAATCAGAACCAGAAAATCAGGGTTCATTATAGTGTAAAAAGAAAAGATGCGAAAAAAACCGATGAGTTCTTACTCGATGAATTGATTGAAACCAAGGGATGGAAATCAATAGGAAACAAACTTTCCAATAATAAAATCAGGAAAATAGAACTCCTTAATGGCAAAGAATTGAAACAGGAGGATGTTTCTGAAACGAAGTCTTCACTGAATGCAGCCAAAGCTATCAAATCCGAATCCGTCAGAAAAAAAGAGGGGAAAATATCTTCCCGGCAGGGAAAAGAAGATGGCAGATCTGCAAAAGAAGAAAAAAAAGTAGAACCAAGGGATTTAAGTGATGATTTTGAAGAAGACCCTGTTCAATCATCATTTGATAATAAAAAAGAGCAATCAGAATCAGCTCAATCAAAAGTTGCCGCAAAATCAGATAATAATGAACAGAATCCAAAAGTTATTGAAGATGCACGGGAATTAGAAAATAAGCAATCTGGATCAGGAAATGCTGAAGTGGACCAGAAAGTCGAAAAAATAAAATCGGTTCAAAAAAGAAGAAAAGTTAAAAAACAGACAACCCCTCATGAGGGTAATGATCCTTACGCCACCAAAGAGGATAAAAATACTGATACTGAACCTTTATCAGATCAGAAAAAAGATTCTGAAGATGAAATATTTGAAGTTGGAAGCACTATAGATCTTAATTTCAACCAACCCCGCAAAAATGATGACCAACTTGATTTATTTGGAGATTAAGCTTTATTAATTGTTGTGATCCCCTGTCGATATTTTATCTTTGTATCTTAATGAGAACATCCTTATATATATTATTATTAATTTATTTGTTGGGATTGGGAAGCTGTGGTTCATCAGATGATAAGAAAGCGATTATAGTTGATAAAGGAACTAAGATTCTCAACCTTAACGAATCCCTGGCTTATGTTGATGGACTCCTTGAAAGTGAACCATACTCCAGTGAACTATTACTTAAAAAGGCTGAAATGCTTTATGAACTCCAGGATTATGATAGTTCCTACCAGACTTTATCTTTGATAAGCACTTCAGAAAAGAACACCATGTGCCGGATATTGGAAATCCAATTGAACTTACAATTGGATAGTGTGGACCGGGCACTCACCGCAGCTGAATACTTGTACAATTATGATGAAATCGAATCGATCGATTTAAATGAACAACTCGCTTACTTATATGCAGAAAAAAGAGATTTTCTCAAGGCTATTGACCACATTAACTATTGTATTGATAAAAATGGAGGGGAACCAAAATTCTCTTATCTAAAGGGTCTCTATTATTATAACTTTAAAGATACAGTCAATGCCTATCAATATATCGAGCAAGCACTGAACAATGGATACGAGGAAATGAACGGGATCATTCTGTACTCCGATCTTTTGATGTCCTCAAATAAAGCCGATGAGGCTTATGAGATGGTTAATGAAAATCTTCAAAAAGAACCTGACAATGATGATCTGAAAAATGCCCTGGCCAAAATCTACAATATGAAAGAAATGTATAAGGACTCAAAGGAAATATCTTTCAGATTGATAGAGGAGGATAATCCTGGTTATAGACCATTTCTAAACCTTGCTGATGTGTATCTGGATACATATGATTATGATTCTGCTATTTATTTTGCAGAAAGAGCCCTTGAGATTGATAACGAGCTGAATGAAGCTTATTATATTTTGGGAAAGGCGCACCGGGCCAAGGAACAA
>CBDUCT010000016.1:0-20028 GCA_965365715.1 uncultured Cyclobacteriaceae bacterium
GGAAAGGTTTGCTATACTCGAAGAGATCTATTTCCGTGATGGGCATTTCGATGTGGAATCTTTATACATAAGTATGAAGAATAAAAATTACAGGGTTAGCCGGGCTACTGTGTATAATACCCTTGATCTTTTGGTAGAATGTGATCTGGTAAGCAAACACCAGTTTGGTAAAAACCTCGCTCAATATGAGAAATCATATGGTTTCAAGCAGCATGACCATATTTTACTTGAAGATGGCAATTTGATTGAATTCTGTGATCCAAGGATTCAAAATATCAAAAATACCCTGGAAGAGATGTTTGAAATAGATATAACGCATCATTCTCTTTATTTTTTTGCAAAAAGTAAATCCGTAGGCAAATAATATTATTTTAAATCCATGGAGCATTCTTTTACAATCCTTGATAATATTCTGATCCTTACTTTAAAAGGAGATCTGATAGGTGAAAATAACGGGCCGGAATTGGTTAATCTGGTCAATGACCGGTTACATGATAATATTACCCGTTGTGCCGTTGATCTTTCCGAAGTAAGATATATGAACAGCAGTGGCATAGGTGTATTGATAACCATCCTGACTAAATTCCGCAATCAGGAAGGAGAATTGATATTGGTAAAGCCCTCAGAAAAAATAGAAAAACTTCTTCTTATTACTAAACTGAATAATATTTTTTCCATCGTAGACAGCAAAGAGGAAGCAATTGAATTGTTAAAAGCTCTATGATGGCGTAATTCTGCATTTTTCACGATTTGATCAATTAAAAAATATTCGAAATGAAAGTTGACGTATTATTAGGTCTTCAGTGGGGAGATGAAGGAAAGGGGAAAATTGTTGACTACCTCGCCCCAAAATATGATGTGGTAGCCCGGTTTCAGGGCGGTCCAAATGCAGGGCATACCCTCGAGTTTGACGGTATAAAGCATGTATTACATCAGATCCCTTCCGGAATATTCAGGAGTGATATCAAGAATTATATAGGAAACGGCGTTGTCCTTGACCTGGTGATCCTAAGAAAAGAGATTGAAGCGCTATTCAAGTATAATCT
This sequence comes from uncultured Cyclobacteriaceae bacterium, assembly GCA_965365715.1. Classification (GTDB taxonomy): domain Bacteria; phylum Bacteroidota; class Bacteroidia; order Cytophagales; family Cyclobacteriaceae; genus JAGTVG01. The sequence continues at coordinate 1,047 of CBDUCT010000016.1, forward strand.
GAAACCAATTGATAATTTATATATATCGAAGAAAACTCAACTCATACTTCCTACACACCGGCTCCTTGATGCTGCTTATGAAAAGCTGAAGGGGAAAAATAAAATAGGATCCACACTCAAAGGGATTGGCCCTGCATATCAGGATAAGGTAGCAAGGATTGGCCTGAGGGTTGGTGATATATTGAGAGCAGACTTCGAAGAAAGGTATGAGAAACTCAGTAAAAAGCATGAGGATCTTCTGAATTCCCTGGATTTCGAATACGATCTTACGGAACTGAAAAAAGAATTTTATGATGCGGTGGCCTTCATCAAGGAATATAAGCTTGTTGATGGAGAATATTTTATTTCATCACAGCTTGACCAGGGTAAAACCGTTATTGCCGAAGGTGCCCAGGGATCATTGCTTGATATAGACTTTGGTAACTACCCCTTCGTGACTAGCTCAAACACAACTGCGGCTGGTGCCGCAATAGGATTGGGAATTGCCCCATCATCGATTGGCCATGTATTTGGTATATTTAAAGCTTACTGTACGAGAGTAGGCAGTGGACCTTTTCCTACTGAGCTTCTGGATGACCTGGGAGAAAAATTACGCGCTGAAGGGCATGAATATGGCGCCACTACGGGTCGGCCAAGAAGATGTGGCTGGCTTGATCTGCCTGCCCTGAAATATGCAATAATGATCAATGGTGTATCTAAACTGTTTATGATGAAAGCGGATGTCCTGAGTGGGATGGATAAAATAAATGTATGCACGAGTTATAAATTACCCGATGGCAGCATCACGGAAAAGATCCCCTATGAGATCAACGATATGAAGATTGAGCCACAAATGATCGAATTTGATAGTTGGCCGGAAATAGGAGATACAACTGTATATTCAGAGCTGCCGGAGAACCTCAGGAAGTATGTGGACTATCTGGAAAGTGAACTGAATGTACCTATAGAAATTATTTCCACGGGGCCTGACAGGAAAAACACAGTCCTTAGAAACCCCTGATCAAATCATTACCATTTTAATATTTACAGATGAGTGCTGAAACACTGATGATCATCTTTCTTTTGATCATATCCATAGAGTTTGTTTTTGAAAAAGTGCTGGCATATTTAAATTATCGGAGTTTAAAGGATGATTTGCCTGCGAGGTTAGAAGGGATATATGAGGCTGATAAATACCAAAAATCGATTGCCTATAACCGAGAAAATGCCAGGTTTGGATTTCTTACCTCAATTATCAGCTTTATCCTGGTCGTAATATTGATTGCCACAGGATTTTTTGGAACCCTGGATGGCTGGGTCAGGACTTTTGTCGATAATGAGATCCTTATATCACTGGTGTTTTTCGGGATACTGTTCATTGCATCGGATATTCTGAACACGCCATTTTCCCTGTATGATACGTTTGTGATCGAAGAGAAATATGGGTTCAATAAAACCACTCCCAAAACTTATATACTGGATAAACTGAAAGGCTACCTGCTGGCCATCATAATCGGAGGGATATTGATAACTGCCCTGCTCATGCTGATACAGTTCATGGGGCAACCATTCTGGATCTACTTCTGGATCATCATAGCTGCCTTTTCGGTTTTTATGAACATATTTTACACAACGCTGATCGTACCCCTTTTCAATAAGCTTCAGCCAATCAACAATGATGAGCTGAAGAATGCCATCCTGGATTATAGCCGGGGTGTAAATTTCCCGCTGGATAATGTTTTTATGATCGATGGTTCTAAACGCTCAACAAAAGCCAATGCTTATTTTTCCGGGTTGGGCAAAAAGAAGAAAATAGTATTGTTTGACACACTTATTGATAATCACAGTACAGATGAATTGGTAGCCGTATTGGCCCATGAAGTGGGTCATTATAAGAAAAAACATGTTATCATGGGACTCGTAAGTTCGATTCTTCAGACCGGAGTCATGTTATTTATTATGTCTTTAATGATTTTCAACCCTCTGCTTTCAGAGGCATTTGGTGGTAACCAGTTAAGTATTCACCTGAATCTGCTGGCTTTCTTCATTCTTTTTTCACCAATATCCACAATTACAGGTATCATTATGAATGTGATTTCCCGTAAAAATGAATTTGCAGCTGATAAATATGCCGCATTGACCTTTAAACCCGAACCCCTACAGGAAGCTTTGAAAAAGCTCTCAGTAAACAATCTGGGTAATTTGACGCCCCACCCCTGGCATGTATTTGTAAGCTATTCCCACCCGCCATTATTATCAAGACTTGATGCACTGGAATTACATAGATCAGCAGGTGGTAAAAAATAATGTTTTTCCTTATAATCAATCTCAATGATCGATAAGAGGTATTTAAAACAATCCAGGATCACGTTTCTACTGGCATATCCTGTTATGCTCAGTCAGTTGGGTCAGATCCTTGTCGGGGTTTCAGATAGTGTCATGGTCGGTCAGCTGGGAACGGCGCCCCTCGCTGGTGTATCTCTTGGGAACAGTATTTTTATCTTGTTTTTGACTTTTGGAATAGGCATATCCTTCGGCATAACCCCGCTTGTAGCTAAAGCAGATGGAGAAAAGAATAATAAAAGGATAATAGAGGTCCTTAAACATGGATTTCTGGTAAATGGTGTAACAGGCCTGGTCCTTTTTATCCTGCTTTACCTTACCTCCTTTATTTTCCCCTTTCTCAATCAGCCGGAGGAAGTGGTCATCCTGGCAAGGCCTTATTTCCTGGTCATTTCATTTTCTATTATCCCTTTTATGATATTCCAGGTATTCAGGCAATATGCTGAGGGATTATCCCTGACAAAACAGGCTATGATCATTACTGTTTCCGGGAATGTCCTGAACGTGTTCTTTAATTACCTTTTGATTTTCGGAAAGCTCGGATTTCCTGCCTATGGATTGATGGGCGCTGGCATTGCAACACTGATTTCCAGGATTTACATGGCCCTGGCAATGATCCTCTTTGTTGGCTATGGGCGTTATTTTAAGCCATATTGGGCACATTTCAGTAAAAAAGGGATAGATAAAAGCATTATCCGGAACATTTTGAATATTGGACTTCCTTCTGGTATGCAGTTTATATTTGAAGTTGGAGCTTTCAGCCTGGCAGCGATCATGATCGGATGGCTGGGTGCTTCCTCACTGGCCGCACATCAGATTGCCATTAACCTGGCTGCGATTACCTATATGATGGCGACTGGTTTAGCAACTGCAACCACCATACGTGTTGGGAACCAGCTTGGGAGAAAGGATTACAGGTCAATGCGTTTGGTGGGATTCACAGGATTCTATATGAGTGCTATCTTTATGGGCCTGAATGCAATGATCCTTATCGCAGGAAGACACTTTTTTCCCTCATTATACATCAGTGAACCCGAAGTGATGGGGATTGCTTCATCTTTATTGATCATTGCTGCAATTTTTCAGCTGTCTGATGGAATACAGGTTGTTGGGCTGGGTGCACTCAGAGGAATGGCAGATGTGAAAATTCCAACCTTAATAACATTGGTGGCATATTGGATACTTGCCTTACCCCTTGGGTACATTCTCGGGTTTTCACTGAACATGGGAGCTATCGGGATCTGGATTGGCCTCCTGGCCGGTCTTACCATAGCCGCTATTCTCTTGTATATTCGATTTCGCAGGCTGAGCAAAAGCAGATTATCCACCCGTTAATATTCATATACTTGAAAGATATGGTTAAAGCTATAGTCATTATTTCGATCTGACAATTTCACCCCTTCAGGAATATGCTTAGTTTTCTGCTAATTATTATAATCCTGAAATGTTTTTATGTTAATTTGCAAAAGTGAATTTTTGAGCATTAGTCAGCTGAAGATAATCTTATTGAATATCATCGGCAAATTAGATTTACCAGTATTCATTTCACTGTATTTTAACCTATGAAAGTTGATAAGGAAACACTAGAAAAAATAGCGCATCTGGCAAGACTTGATCTGGATGAAGGAAAGGAAAAAGAGATGCTTCAAAGTCTTAGTGAGATCTTAACATGGGTGGAGAAACTGAATGAGTTAAATACCGACAAGATTGATCCTTTAACGAATATGTCCATGGAAGTAAATGTACTTAGGGAGGATAAAATAGGTGAACACCTTGATCGCGAAAAGGGATTATTAAATGCACCTGAAAGAGATGCCACATTTTTCAAAGTACCCAAGGTAAAAGATTGATCTTTCTTTATGAGAGGGCTTTATTTTTGGGAAGAATGGACTCAGCCATATAAAAGAATATACTGGTTGTTTTTCGTCCTGTTCGTACTTTCCCTGCTTATTGCGATTTTCAATTACATTCTAGGGTTGGAGTATGTGATTCATTGGGAGTCGATTGGTGATCTTGATCAATTAAAACTTATTGCCCATTCGGTAACAGCCGGAACCATCAGGCTTGATATTCCTCTTGATAATTTTGTTGTTTTCCAATATTTTGAAGGATCTAACCTTATGATCAATGCCTTTAATGGTTATATCTACCTGGTTGCCCTTTTTATAGGCGTGAACCTTGTTATGGCGCTGCTCCCTTCCATGCCAAAAGTCTGGTTCTATGCTGGTATGGGAGGATTTATAGGTTTCATTGTCTTATTAAATATTGACCAGATCATGCTTTTCGGGCAAATTGATAAAACAGGAATGATCATCGTTTTAACAATGTACCTATCGGCAGGATACTTTTTTAAGGAAATTAAACCAAAGATAGGATTATCCCGGCGTTTTATAGTTTTTAGTGTGATATCAGGACTGATTGGTATACTATTTCATCAATTCGCTGGCGTTTCGGATCCATTTTTATACATCGCCAACTATGGGATATTTGCTTCGATAATTATAACTATCCTTTTTATTGTTTTTGTTGCCCACGAGGTGATATATGGATTTCTTCATCTGATCACAAATTCAAATACAATTGGCAGCAAAAACAGCTTGAATCATTTCATTTTTATATCCATATTTTATCTTGCCTATGTCTGGATCACATATATGCATTATACCGGGCAGATCAAATGGGACCTTATCTACCTCGATCCTTTTTTTCTTGCCGGTCTGACTTTTGTGCTTGGAATCTGGGGATTTAAGAAGAGGGAAATCCTCTTTAAAGAAATATTTCCCTTTTATCCGGTAGGGGCTTTATTCTACCTGGGCTTTGGGATTATTTCCATAAACACCTTGTCCTATATCTTTATCAGCGCCAATGACCCCCTCATTGAAACATTTGAGGATGCTATCCTGTACAGCCAGATCGGCTTTGGGATTATGTTCTTTATATATGTGGTGGCCAATTTCGGTCCATTGTTATTATTGAACAAAAAAGTATCAAAAATAGCTTACCAGAGCAGGGTCCTTCCATTTTTTATTTTTAGAATAGGGGGCTTTATAGTTTTCGGGTTTACCATCTACAGTGCCAATTTCCTCCCTTATTATCAATCCATGGCTGGATATTATAACCATATAGGAGATATTTTCATGATTGAAAAGAAACTTGATCTTGCAGAAGAGTATTATAAAGAAGCTTCGGTTTACGAATATCAGAACCACAGATCGAATTATGCCATGGCGACCTTGTCCAGAATGAAAAATGATAAATATGATGAAGCATATTATTTAAGGAATGCATTGTTAAAGAAGCCATCCGAGTTTTCATATGTGAACCTGAGTAACATTTATTTGAAGAACGATCAATACTTTGATGGTATGTTTGAGCTGAGAGATGCACTTTCAGACTATCCGGATTCTTATCAAATATTGAATAACCTGGGATATTTTTATACCAAAACAGATCTTGCTGATTCCTCCTTTTATTATTTTGACCAGTCCTATAATAGCCTATGGAATGCCACTTTGCCTGCTTCAAATATTTACGGATTATTGGCTAAATCCGGTATTAATATCCCTGTTGATTCACTGGAATCTGTATATCCTGTGAATGACGATCTGGCTGCTATTGCAAATAAACAGTCTATGATAAACCAGATTAGTGGGTTAAATGGCAATATAGTCCCAGGTCCCTCGGATATGGAATATGATTTTTCCGCATCCGGCTTTGCTTATTTGTACAATAGAGCTTTAAATATACTCAAATCAGAAAATACAGATTATTTCAATGATTTACTTAAGTACGGTGATTCTTCAGGGGTTGACTTCTATATGAACAGGGTAAGAGTACTTAATTCCTTAAATAAATACTTCAACCATCAGGTTAAGGAATCTTTCAGGTTACTATATGAATTGGGCGAAATGTCCATGTTGAACGATGAATATTTTAATATACTTGGGATACTGGCCCTGGATGTGAATAGTCCGAGACTGGCCGTAGATTACTTTAAAAGGACCAGCACACAAATAAATGATAAATACAGACTGAATCTGGCCCTTGCCTATGCTGAAGCCGGGATGCAGGATGAGGCAGTTCAGACTTTAAAATCCCTTGAAAATTCTGAAGATGCTGATGTAGGGGCTGTCAGCCGTGGATTTTTAGATCTGTACCAGATGGATGTAAATGATAAGTTGGAGAAGGCAGATGATGAGAAAAAGTATTTGGTGTATCGTTACCGGTTGGATAAGCAAGATTCTTTCAGGGTATCGGAACTTCTGGCTTCACTCGGTAACACTAACATTAAGAATTTGATCAGGCTGGAACAGGCAGCAGCCATGATAGATGCAAAAAGATTACAATCTGCTTATGAATATTTCTCTGCAGTCGATGCAAGCCAATTGATCCCTGATCTGCAAACTGATTATGGGAAGATCAATTATATAATGATGCTGCATGGATTAATTGATAGCAATGAAATACCTGGTAGCAGTGAATTAGGATCTAATCACCCATTGTTTCTTTATGATAAACTGCTTTATGCCCAAACAAATCGTAATTCGCAGGATTCAATAAATTTAGATTCTGTTTATGAAAAACTGGCTACCTGGGACCCATTTTTTGAAGAAGGTGTTATCTCAGCAACCGATTATTTTAAGAATGAAAGGGACCGGGCTAATTACAGTTATAATTTATTGGTAAATGCCTTAACAGTTAACTTGTATTCTATACCTCTGAACAAATATTTTATTACATTTTGTATTGACGATGGATTACTTGATTTTGCGAAAAACAGGTTGGAATTTATGAAGTCCTTTATGGATAGAGAACCGTTTTCAGATTATTCCGAGGAAATAGAAACTATTATTAATCTGAAGGAAACGGAAATGCAGCAATGGGGCAGTTAATTAGCCTAAAAAATACATTACTGTCCGTTTATATAATTTTTTTTTTATTGGAATGATATATTTAGTTAATTCACACTGCTAAACTAAATTCGATATATTATCCTATTGTCATGGAAAGAGTCATAAGCACTGAGAAGATTTCAAGAATTTATCACATGGGAAGCGAAGTCATTAAGGCCTTGCAATCGATCACCATAGATATTAACAAGGGAGAGTATGTTGCATTTATGGGGGCTTCCGGATCCGGTAAGTCGACCCTGATGAATATTGTAGGATGCCTGGATACACCCACTGACGGTACATATATTTTAAATAACAACAATGTTAGTGATCTGACAGAAAATCAGCTCGCAGAGATCAGGAATAAGGAGATCGGATTTGTCTTTCAAACTTTTAACCTGTTGCCCAGGGCGACTTCCCTTGAAAATGTTGCACTTCCGCTTATATATGCGGGTATCGGTAAAAGTGAAAGAGAAGAAAGAGCATTAGCCACGCTTGCCAGCGTAGGACTTGATGACAGGGCAACCCATAAACCCAATGAATTATCAGGTGGACAAAGACAACGCGTTGCCATTGCCCGCGCGCTGGTTAATAATCCCAGTATAATCCTGGCTGATGAGCCGACGGGAAACCTGGATTCCAAAACTTCTTACAGTATTATGGACCTTTTTCAGCGTCTGCATGATGAAGGGAATACACTAATTATGGTAACACATGAAGACGATATAGCACACTATGCGCATCGCATAGTTAAGCTGAGAGACGGACTGGTAGAATCGGATGTACCTAATGAGAACATATACGGAGTTCATTAAATGCCGGAATTGTAAAATACTGAACCATTTATTCTTTTCCCGGTTATAGCTTAGAGGTATTTTAGTGCTCAATCATTATCAAGGATCATGAAAATTTATACAAAAGGAGGCGATAAAGGCCAGACATCTCTGTTGGGTGGGAAAAGGGTTTCAAAGTCAGATATGCGGATCGAGGCATACGGAACTGTAGACGAGCTGAATGCCAATATCGGTTTACTAAAGGATTACGATATATCTGAGGTTTATAAGGCAATCCTACTCAAGACTCAGCATGATCTGTTTAAGATAGGCTCTATACTGGCCTGTGAGGTTGATCCTGATCAATACAATCTACCAAAAATAGAGGATTCTGATATAGTTGAAATAGAAAATAACATAGATGAAATGGAAAAAGAGCTTCCTGTTCTTAAGAATTTTATCTTACCTGGCGGGGATCTGGCTGTTTCACAATGTCATTTAGCCCGATGTGTATGCCGAAGGTCAGAACGGTTGATTGTATTGTTAAGCGAGGAGGAGGAAGTTGAGGATGTAATTATCCGATATTTTAACCGGTTATCTGATTTTCTGTTTGTTCTGGCCAGAAAGATCGGTTATGATAAAGGGATCGATGAGATTAACTGGATGCCCTGATCCCGCAACGATAATTGTATTTGGATTGATTAATAGCTAATTTAGCGAGCTATATTTTTAGAACTGAAATTCTTCACTGCATTGGATATAAGCATTAAAAAGATAGATAATTCTAAATTGTCATATGTTGATCTTAGCAACATTCAGTTTGGCAAAGTATATTCAGACCATATGTTTGTGGCCGATTATACTGATGGACGATGGTCCTCCTTTTCAATCGTGCCTTATGACAATTTAAAAATTCCTCCCGGCAATTTCACCCTTCACTATGGACAATCGGTTTTTGAGGGTTTAAAAGGATATAGAGGAGACAATGGCAGGATCCATGTCTTCAGGCCATATGATAACCATAAAAGAATGAATATTTCAGCCCGAAGGCTGTGTATGCCTGATATTCCTGAAGAAATTTTCATAGATGGTTTAAAAGCATTACTTCAGATTGATAAGGATTGGGTTCCGGATAAGAAGGGAACGGCTTTATATATCAGGCCCTTTATGTTTGGGAATGATGAATATATAGGTATTAAACCTTCTGATAACTATAAATTTATCATTTTCACCTGTCCTGTAGGGTCCTACTACTCAGAAGCCCTGAAGGTGAAGATAGAATTGAATTATGTCCGGGCTGCTGCCGGAGGAACAGGATATGCCAAAGTAGCCGGGAATTATGCGGCTTCCCTGTTGCCAGCTCAGGAAGCGCTAAAAGAGGGATATCAGCAACTAATATGGACTGACAGTAAAGATCATGAAAAGATTGAGGAATCAGGCACTATGAACCTCATGTTCATTTTTAACGATACCATTGTAACACCCAGGACTGGTGAAACCATCCTGAAAGGCATAACGAGGGATAGTATTCTTACTATAGCCCGGGATTGGGGAGTTAAGGTTGAGGAAAGGGATGTCACGGTGACTGAATTGATGGACGGGATTCAGGATGGCCGGTTAACCGAAGCTTTCGGAACGGGAACTGCAGCTACCATAACCCATATAAAAGCAATAGGGTATAAGGGCGTTGATTATGATTTGCCCCCAGTTCCGTCAGACAGTATATCCTACAGGATCCTGGATCATTTGCATAAGCTTCAGAGGGCACAAACAGAAGATAAATTCAACTGGCTATTACATATTTGAGGATAATATCTTATCTTTTATCTTGATATACAAGATCATGTAATGATATCAAGAGGAATTTTTATTATAGTAATTGTTCTTATTCCTTTCAAGGCCCTTATGGGTCAGGGTTCAAAACTTTTAATTCTTGAAAAGACAGGATCAAAACATAGGATCACCTATCAGATAGGTGATCCTATCATATTGAAATTGATAGGAGAGGATTATGAAATACGCGAGAAAATAACGGACATAACCGATAGTACCATCGTATTAAGCAGTTTCCCTGTACATATTAATAGCATTGACTATATCAAAAGGAAGTCCGAGGGATTCCTTGCTGCCAGTGGGCCTACACTAATCATTGCCGGCCTGACCCTGTTTGCAATAGACATATTGAACCAAACCGTTGTGCAGGATGGCACCTATGAGTTCACTTCAGGAGTAGCCATTGCATCGGCATCCCTTGTCGCTGCAGGTGGTGTTTTAATGATGTTCAAAAACAGGAAATTCAAACCCGGTAAACGTAAGCGGATAAGAACATTGGTGATATATTGAAAATTCTCCTGTATTTTTGAGGTTTATGCCATTTGATTTATTCAAATTTGCAATCAAATTAGAAAATAATATATGACAACTGACCAATTGAAAGATTTAAAGGCAAGAGTAGATGCCTTGAGGAGGTATCTTTGACTACGATAATAAGATCAAAGATATAAAAGAGGAAGAAGAATTAACTGCGCAAGCCAAATTCTGGGATGATCCAAAAGCTGCTGAGATTGTGCTGAAATCCATAAAATCAAAGAAAATCTGGACCGATAGTTTTGAAAAGTCAAAACAAATGCTGGGTGACCTGGAAACACTCTTTGAGTTTTATGAGGAAGGAGATGTTGATGACAAAGAGATGGATTCTGAATATGAAAAGGTAAAATCTTTCATAGAGGAACTGGAATTCAAGAAAATGTTAAGCGGTGAAGAAGATCAGCTTAGCGCAATGATCGATATCAATCCGGGAGCAGGAGGAACCGAAAGCCAGGACTGGGCAGAGATGTTGCTAAGAATGTACATCATGTGGAGCGAAAGCCACAACTTTAAAGTAAGGGAGGTGAACTATCAGCCGGGTGATACAGCAGGTATCAAATCCGCCACTTTAGAAATTACAGGAGAATTCGCTTACGGATATTTGAAGAGTGAAATTGGAGTTCACAGGCTTGTCCGCATATCTCCTTTTGACTCAGGCGGACGAAGACACACTTCCTTTGCTTCTGTTTTCACATACCCTATTGTGGATGACAGCATAGAGATAGAAGTTAACCCGGCCGATATAACCTGGGAAACATTCAGGTCAGGAGGCAAGGGCGGACAAAATGTAAATAAGGTTGAAACTGCTGTCAGGTTAAGGCATGCTCCCTCGGGTATTGTCCTCGAGTGTCAACAGGAGAGGTCTCAGTTACAAAATAAGGATAAGGCGATTAAAATGTTAAAATCAAGGCTTTTTCAGATTGAAGTGGAAAAAAGGAATGCTGAAAAAGCTGAAATAGAGAGCACTAAAAAGAAAATTGATTTCGGATCCCAGATCAGGAATTATGTACTTCATCCATATAAACTGGTTAAAGATAACAGGACGGCTGTAGAAAAAACTGATGTCCAGAAAGTCTTGGATGGAGACCTGGATGACTTCATTAAAGCCTACCTGATGAGTCAGTGATTATTTCTTGCGAAGTGAAGGGATATACTTTTCAATTAATTCATTAAAATCACCAGAGGTCCCTGAGATATAATTCAGGATAATAAATAATATGCTGAATAAAGAGGATTTTAAACCTATGTTCAAAATCAGATGTTCGGGATAAGTAAATAAAGTGGTAATAATATAGGCTATAACTCCTGTTAACAGTATCCTTATGTGTCTATTGCTATAAGGCTGAATATTAAATTTGCGATAAATATAGATAAACTTCAATATATTGAACACCAGCATGGAGGCCATAGCAGCTAAGGCCGCACCCTTGATCCCCAGGATCTGAATAAACGCAATATTCAGGATTACGGTCAGACCCAAGTATATGATAACGAACAGACCGTTATACCGGTAAAACTTTGAGTTTGTTATAATCTGGGAAGAAAGACCACCCGCCATACTGATAAGGTTTGCCAATCCTATAAACAAAATCACATATTTGCCAGATATGTATTCCTGTGGCAGGATCCTGAAAACATTGTCAATATTCAACCAGAGTAACAGGAATATGCCGGTACCGATGAGCAACTGGTTCAGGCAACTTTTATACTGAATATTCCGGATCTGCTCTATGTCATTCTCTTTGAAAGCTTCTGCTATAAAAGAAGGGGCTATCCTGAAAACGGCACGCGATGGCAAAATAACCAGGGTACCATAATAAAATGTAATCGCATAAATGCCGGTATTGGCTGTGTCTTTGAAGAAGTTTATCAGAATGCTGTCAATCTGGGATATCGCTATCTGGCTGAATCCTATAAATACCCCATAAAGAGATAAACTGGACATGGACCTGGCCAGGTCTCCTTTTAAGAATCCGAAGTCAGGTTTAATGAATATCTCCCCTTTATACATGAGATAAAAGAATAAAAGAACCGTTGGAAGGGAAAGCGTAGCCACATAAAAAATGGTAAATTCCCAGAAACTTATCATTTCAAAAGTATATAACAGGATAGCCACCAAAATAAGCAGCCTCTGAAAAAGCTCCTTAAGAAATGTCCCGACTGTGGATTTAAGAAGCACACGGGAATAGATATCGAAGAGGTTAAAGTATAAGAAAAAAAATGTTAAAGGCAGGATCAAAAAGAAATAATTGGCAAATACAGAGTTCTTTTCTGATTCATATTGAATAATGGGCCCTTTTATTGAATAATAAATTATAAGAAAAAGGCAGAATCCAACAACGCCAACAAGGGTGAGCAATGGGAAAAACCCATTATGCCCCTTCTTTTTATCCTTGAAATACGGGAAGAAACGAACTGTGGCAACCTGAAACCCAAGGGAGGCAAACTGGGCAAAAAGCAGTGAATATGACACCAGCAGCTTGATAATTCCGTTTTGTTCTTCAGTCAGGAACCGTGGCATAAGAATACCCGTGGAAACAAATCCTATGGCCACACCCAGGTAGATGTATATGGTAGAAATGATGGATTGTTTTTTGATTGTTCCCAATATCCTTAACCGGTTATATCATTGAAACTTAAAGGAGTACCCGCTTCTAATTCCCTGGAAGCTTTTTTCCCCATAATTTGCTGAAAATATTTCGGGTGAAGCCCTTTTCCGGGACGTAATGATTTAACATTCCCGGGTGTAAGTGTTTCTCCTTTTTTTATGTTTTTAATGACAAATAATGAACGTCTTGACTGCCGTGCTTTTTCAGCCTTTTCAGTAAGCTCCAGTGTTGCTTTTCCCATGGCTTGCTCGGTTTGTCTGACCGCTGTAACCATTTCTCTAAACTCAGCGGGGTCAAGGGAAAAGTCTTTGTCTACACTGGGGAGCTTTTTATCGAGTATAAAGTGTTTTTCAATGATTTTAGCACCCAGCGTCACAGCAGCTACTGGTACGGATATCCCCAAAGTGTGATCTGATAATCCGGGTGTTACCTTGTACTTTTCTTTCAACAGCGGAATGGTTTTAAGGTTAATCTCATTATATGGACTTGGGTAAGCAGAGGTACATTTTAACAATGCAATCTGGTTATTGTTTTCCTTACGGCAAGTTTCCACAGCGAGCTCAATATCTTCTTCCCTTGCAATCCCTGTTGAGATAATGATGGGTTTGCCAGTTTGTGCGACTTTTTGTATCAGAGGGGTATCTGTAATTTCAAATGAAGCTATTTTATAGGCAGGAACATGGAGTGATTGCAGTTTTTCGACAGCTGCAAAATCGAAAGGTGAAGAGAAAAAATCAAGTTCCAGGTCGTTGGCTAGATCCTGTAGTTTTTTATGCCACGCCCATGGTGTTTGTGCTTTTTTATACAGATCGAATAGTTTTTGACCACCCCATAAACTGTCTTTTCGGGTCTGAAACCAGTCTTGCTCAGAATCCATCGTCATGCTATCAGGTGTGAATGTCTGTAGTTTTATGGCATCCGCACCAGATGCCTTCATAGCTTTAAGTGTTTTTACGGCAATATCAAAATCCCCACAATGGTTAGCAGATAGCTCAGCTATTATATAAACATGATCTAATTCCTCAAAATTCATTTATTTGCTCTTTTAAAAAAACCAATGATATTTCTGCCTAATCCCATTTCCGCATAAACTGACAGAAGTTTTATAGCAAGTTCTGAGTTAATATCATCCAACAGGTTTTCAATATCAACTCTCGCAAGGTGAACATTTCTACCCTTCCCTTTATCCAATACATAATTGCTATCCGGATTTAGTAAATTCAAATCCAATGGGTAATCAGTGTTTAGATGAAATAATTCCCAACCATATGCATTCATTAAATTTTTCAAACCGTTTGTATTAAAATATGAAATATGATCAGGAATAGCCACCCAAAAAGCTTTATCAATTTTTTGCTGGTTATATAAGTATTGTTGAAGTACTGAAAAATCATTAGGTACTTCAATACATATAATACCATTATGATTAAGATTATTTGGCAAGATATGAATTAATTCTTCAGGATCATATACATGCTCAAGCACATTATCCAGCAGGATCACATCATATTTTTCATTTGAATCAGCCAGCTTTTTGATATTCTCGAATACATTTCCATCTTCAATGAATTGTACCATATCCGGGTTGTTTCTTTGACAACCAAAGGTGCTGAAATCCAATCCTTTAACTTTCCAGCCTTGCGAATGAAAAAAAGATAATGACCATCCTTCTCCACATCCGATATCCAGAAATTTCCTTGGATGATCTGGAACTATGGTATCATTGATAATGACGAATTTGCGTTTAATTCTGTTTTTAATAAATGTAATTTCTGAATCAGAATACGCTTGCTGGTAAGCTCCTTTTGTTTCCTGAAAGTATTTTTTAGTATAATATTCCGATAATTCTTCAGGAGATGGTTTATTAATAAGCTCGTAATATCCGTATTTGGTCTTTTTTACCTGATCATACATATCAAAAATCTATAATGTCTTTATTATAAGGGTTGTAATTAGAGTATTCCTTTAATGGTCTTTCATTTACCCTAATATTATTAAAGATCTGTTCTGTTTTCAACAAAGTTTCCTTTTTTGAATTTCCGGTTACAATAATAGATCCAAACCGGCCAACAGAATTTTGTAATTCAGGAACCTTTTCGCCAACAGGTAACCTTAAATAACATGTTTTTATACTGGGATCCTTCAGCGCATCCTCAATCCCAGTAATTTTTCGGACAGTCTCGTTTTTTATATCGATATTTTTACTGGTAATAAATTTTACCGAAACGGATGGATAAGAACTTTCTGTTTTAATATTCATGGAGTTTAAATCTATACCCAATGACTGCCAGATGGTTGTTTTAATCATATCAATACCACTGAGATGCATGGCTACTTCCCTCATATGTCCACCAGGTATACGAACAGCTATTTCAACAAATCTGGGACCATCTTTACTCATTAATATTTGAGGATAAGCAATTCCATTTTCAAGGCCTATTGCTCTGATAGCCTTAGCAGACATATCCATTATTTGCTTTTGACCTTCTGGATCCAGATGGACCGGTGCGATGTGCCTGACAGCAATACCAAAATTCGGAGCACCTAAAGTAACCCGGTTGGATAAGGATAGAAACTTAATTTTTCCTTTATCCAGCAATGCTGTTACATTAATTTCAGGCCCATCGATAAACTGATCGATCAGCGCTGTATTATCGTTTGAATATTTTACGGCAAATTCAAATGCTTCGGGTATATCTTTAATGTTGTTGACAAAGGTAGTTCCCCTTTGACCTGATGAATCGCTTGGTTTAACCACCCAGGGCGGCGGTGTACTCTGCACAAAATCCAGGGCCTGTTGTAAAGTCGTTGCCATTACAAACGGACTCATCGCAACATCCTGTTGAAGCATGGCTTCTCTCATTGCCCCTTTGTTTGTTGCGGCATAAGCGGTTCTTTCACTAAATCCTGGCAGGCCTAATTTTGATGAGATCTTAGCAACAACCGGAATAGCAGTCTCTGAGCAGAGTGTCATTATTCCATCAATATGCTCTTCAGAGGCAATTTTAAGATTGCCTTCATAATCTTTAGTGCTGACAATATAACTTTTATCTGCATATGGAATTCCCGGGGCTTCAGCCGACATATCGGATACCAAAACTGTATGCCCCATTTCTTTGGCAATTTTTATTGCGGGTACCTGCTCAATTCCTGCACCAACTATTAATATCTTTTTCATCTTTCAATATTCAAAATTAAGGAAGCACTTCTTTCATCCTTTTTATCAATAATTCTGCTCCATTGGGATTCAATAATTCTCTGAATTCTTCCAGCTTGAATTCCAGGGAATTATTTATGGCTTGCTTGATTGTTGATTGACATTCTGTTTTGTCCGGTAATTGATCATATGTGCCCATTTTTTTAATATAATGCAGTTTATCCATATAATCTACATAAGAAACTTCTCTGGGGCTGGATGCGATTACCAATTGCTTAATTTCGAAAAGCGACATCTCCCACATGCCCATTCCGGCTGATGTAATGGCTATATCAGCTTTCATATACACAGAGTTCAGAGTGCTCACATTTTCATATAAATCTATCTTAATGTTATCGAGTGAGGCAATAATTTCCTTTATTTTTTTACTGTCCTTATTTAATGGGCCAATAACTACCATGCATTCATTGATATATTGTTCAAGCCCCTGAAGATGGGGTAAGATGTAACCGGTTAAACTTGACACATCGGCATTGCCAAAAGTGATTAGAATATTATTTTTTGTTCCAGTATTTTTTGGATTAGGTTGTGTTCCAATAAATTCATCCCGGATTATCATGTATTCTGGCCCCAACAGGGTAATTGCCCCGGGTTTGGTCTTATAATCATGGGTAAAGGCGATAATATTCGGATTGATAATAATATCACTCCATATTTCATATTGGTCAGTTATCGTATAACAGGCGGTTTTTATTCCATTCCTGTTGAATTCCTCATTCAATGCCCTTTCAAAGTATTTTGGATCGTCGGTGTCGAATACTATTAAAGAATGCTCAGGAATATTTTTTTTAAATATTTCAATGCTGTTCCATTGGGATTCTTTTATAATATGATATTTAAATCCTTCTTCAGCGACTTTTTTAATAAAACCAGGTGCACTGTCAGAAAAAATGAATTCAGCCTGCAGTTTTAAGGATCTGCATTTTTTTGCTATTGCCAGACACCTGTGCAGGTGCCCACCCCCAATTTTACTATTTGCTTCCGCTTTAAAATAAAACATTATTTAAAGGTAAATTTCGAATTGATAATAGAGCTCTTGATTGCCAAACCGCTTCCTGATTTCAGTAATATCCGATTTTCGGAATCCATTTTTTTCAATTACCCGTTTGGAAGCTTCATTTTTTTCATTAATCCAGGCTATTATCTTCTTTAATTCTGGATTTTTTTTTCTGGCCTCATTGGCCACTCGGATCGCTTCTGCAACAAGATAGGTTGCATACCCTTTTCCTTTATATTTAGTAACGGTTGAATAACCTATGGCCACATAATCATTATAAAAATCAACATTTAAAGAACCTGCACAAACCTTCTTGTCAAATAATAAATAAAGGTGCTTCTGTTGATCTGCAATTCTGTCTTTAAACCAACTAAAAAAATGCTCTTTATGAGGAGGTTTGTCATATCCTGTCCAGAATAAATTTTCTTTTTCGCTGCGGATAAGATAATAATCTTCATAATCTGATTCTTCCACCTCTTTTAAGAACAGGTTTCTCATGTTCCAATAGAATTGTTTTCTCTTAATTTATTGACAATAAATGACCTTGCACGATTGAGATCCTGTTTTTCACAATAATCAACGACCTCGTTTAATTCACTCTCCAGGGATGAATGTAACTTTTTATGTTGGCTTTGTTCATTAATTTTTCTGAGCCAGGGTTTCTGATCCAGTAACTTGAATATCTCTCTGAGGCCAAAGCTTCGATTTTTGGGGTATAAACTATCATAGATTGAACACAAAAAAAGATAATCTTCAGGGGTATCCAGTGTCACACGAAGATTTGGATCTGTAAATTCTTCAGGCGCCTCAACGGATACAATCTTAAATTTTTCAGGATGAGATTTATAAAGGTATGGGGTCACATGCTCTTTCTCATAATCTTTATCCGCGTTATGATATGCTTCCTCCAATGCCTGCATTTTTATAACAGCTGTGTCCATGCCAATGGGGAAAGTACGTTTAAGTGCTCCCGTTGTAGTAAAGTCCGCTTTCTCCTGCACATGTTTTTGTATGGTGTCTTCAATTATTACGGGATCTATACATGGACAATCCCCGGTGATTCTGACTACATTGTCAAAACCAAAAGGCTTTGCCGCTAGATAGAAACGCTCCAGTACATTGTTAAGGCTCCCTGTGAACACATCGATATTTTTTGAATGGGCCATGTTAACGATGGCTTTATCTTCTTCTTTGGTGGATGTGGCAATAATTACTTCATGTAAACTTTCAACCTTTTTTAGCCTGTACACAATTTGTTCCAAAGAACTAATTCCACCTTCGTAGGGGAGTTCTTTAAGTACTTTCCCGGGCAGTCTCTTGGATGACATTCTCGCTTGTATGATAGCTCCCGTTTTCATCCAAAAAATTCCTTGACTTTGGTTATTACATATTCCTGTTCTTCTTCTTTCAGACTGGGATACATGGGTAAACTCAGACAGTGTTCATAGTAATTCTCTGTTATCGGAAAATCTCCCTTATTCCAACCCAGGTTTTTATAATAAGGCTGTAAATGAACAGGGATATAATGCACCTGTGTATAGATACCATTTTCTTTAAGGAAATCATACAGATCTCTGCGCCTGGGGATCTGTATGACGAAAAGATGCCAGGCATGGACTATGTTTTGAGGCACATCTGTCATTTTGATAAAATCATAGTCTCGAAATGCATGCATATAACGGTTGGCAATTTCCTGTCTTCTCTTCAGCGATTTTTTCGCCCGTTTCAATTGTGAAATGCCCAGTGCACATTGAAAATCCGTAATTCTATAATTATACCCGAGGTCCTGCATCTCATAATACCAA
>CBDUCT010000017.1:0-19469 GCA_965365715.1 uncultured Cyclobacteriaceae bacterium
TTGATTACCATATCATATGCATTCGCATTCACTTTTCCCGGTTCAGTTTCCAGTAATTCAATTTCACCAGGATTGGGGGAAGTAAAAGGATGATGCATGGCATAATATCTTTGACTTTCCTCATCCCACTCAAGTAATGGAAAATCAACAATCCATAGAGGTGCAAAAACAGAATTATCTCTAAGACCCAATTCCTCCCCTAATTTCAACCTGAGCTCAGACAAAGCTTTTCTGGTTTGTTCTGATTCTCCGGCTAATAACAATAGGAGATCATTAGGCTTCGCACCAAAGGCCTCAGCCCATTTACCTATATCTTCCTGGCTAAAGAACTTATCAACGGAAGATTTAAATGACCCATCTTGATTGTATTTAACATACACCAGCCCTTTAGCACCTACCTGTGGCCTACGGACAAAATCTGTCAAAGCATCCAATTGCTTTCTGGACCAGTCTGCAGCACCATCCACTTTTATCCCAACAACCAGCTGGGCATTGTCAAACACATTGAATCCTTTGCCCTTTGCCAGGTCATTCAATTCATGAAAGGTCATTCCGAATCTGATATCGGGCTTATCTGAACCATATTTTTCAATAGCCTCATTGTATTGCATAACAGGGAAATCATCCAATTCAATATTCTTGATGGTTTTAAACAGATGTTTCATCATACCCTCGAAGACGTGCATTATATCTTCCCTGGTCACAAAGGACATTTCACAATCGATCTGTGTGAATTCCGGTTGGCGGTCTGCGCGTAGATCTTCATCTCTGAAACAACGGACAATCTGGAAATAACGGTCAAATCCGGAAACCATCAATAATTGTTTGAATGTCTGTGGAGATTGAGGCAGGGCGTAGAATTCACCTTCGCTGATCCTGGATGGCACTACAAAATCCCTTGCTCCTTCCGGGGTGGATTTGATAAGGAAAGGTGTTTCCACCTCAATAAAATCTTTATTGCTGAAGTAGTTACGGGTTTCCTGCATGATCCGGTGCCTCAATAACAGGTTTTCCTTTAAAGGTCTTCTCCTGAGATCAAGATACCGATACTTCATCCTGAGATCCTCCCCTCCGTCGGTTTCTTCTTCGATCGTAAATGGCGGCACTTTTGATTTGTTCAGGATCTTCAATTCATAAACAAATATCTCTATATCACCTGTAGCAATTTTATCATTTTTAGAAATACGTTCAATGACCTCACCTTCTGCTTGTATAACAAATTCACGACCTGTAGTTCTGGCTATTTCTAATACCTTCGCATTGCTTTTACTTTCGTCAAAAATTAACTGAGTTATACCGTAACGGTCTCTTACATCAATCCAGATCATCCCTCCCTTATCCCGGATCTTTTGTACCCAACCAGTGAGTGTGACAATATTACCAACATTTTCTATTCTTAATTCACCACAATTATGAGTTCTTAACATATTTCAGAATTTTGAGAGGCAAATTTAACGATTGAATTAGATATAATCTGGAAACTTATCATCGAAAGTATATTTTGATCCTAAAATTTTGATATTAAGTAATTTGAGCAAGATTAATTTACTTAAATTTACATTTGGATTTGGTTTGTAAAGAAAACATCGATGCATCGCCACCTGATTTTCCTATTTTTGATTCTTCTGCTATCGGCACAGCAGTACAGGCTAGTAAAGGTAAAGGTCGACAAGAATATCAGTGTTAAATTACCATCTGATTTTACCCTGGTACCTGAAGGTGATGTGGGAACCAAATACATATCTTACAGGTCGCCAATCGCTTTGTACTCAAATTCTACAAAGGAAGTGGACTTCAGCGTAAATTTTTCTGTTTCAAAATGGCAATCATCTGATCTGGAACTTGTGCAGTCGTTTTATAAAAGTAATATTGCATATCTTTTTGATAATATTGAGTTTCTAAGTGAATCAATAGAAGATATAAATGACAGGAAATATATTGTGTTTGAATTTACATCATCGATATCAGAAGCCCAGAGCGTACTGCGGCAAGGTGCCAGTATCAAAAAATATTACTATATTCAATATACCCTTATGCAGGGTTCAGTATTGATATTCAGTTTCAGCACGCCTCAACGGATCATGAACGAATGGCGATCCACCGCAGGAGAGATCATGCATACAGTTAAAATTAAATAAAATGGGTTTGAGCATTTATTCGGATGACCATTTCATGAGAGAAGCTATCAAACAGGCAGAAATTGCATTTGAAGAAAAGGAAATACCTGTCGGTGCGGTTGTAGTATGTAATAATAAGATCATTGCAAGAGCATATAATCAAACTGAAAAACTCAATGATTCAACGGCTCACGCAGAAATGATCGCATTGACGGCCGCCTTTAATTATTTGGGTGGAAAATATTTGCCCGATTGCTCAATTTATATTACACTAGAGCCCTGTATAATGTGTGCAGGGGCCTTATACTGGTCACAAATAGGAAAAATAATATTTGGGGCACCCGATCAGAAACGAGGATACAGAACTGTAAAATCGGAAATATTACATCCCAAAACAGAAGTTATTGAAGGAATTTTAGCAGAGGATTGCAAACAAATCCTTGATAAATTCTTTAATACTATAAGAAACAATTAAAATTATTATTAAACCAAATAAAATTATTGATTATGGCATTTGAATTACCACCTTTACCTTACGCATTTGATGCACTGGAACCTTCTATTGATGCATTAACTATGGAAATCCACCATGATAAGCACCACAATGCTTACGTATCAAAATTAAATGACGCCACTCAGGGCACCGAACTGGAAAACATGTCCTTGAATGAACTTATGTCCGTTATTGGAAAGAACAGTCTGGCTGTTCGTAATAATGGTGGCGGACATTTTAACCATTCTTTATTCTGGACTATTATGTCACCTGATGGAGGTGGTACTCCTGATGGTGCATTAGCTGCTGCAATCAATGGGAAATTCGGATCCTTTGATGCCTTTAAGAAAGAATTCTCAAACGCAGCTGCAACACGTTTCGGATCCGGTTGGGCCTGGTTATGTGTTGATCCGAAAAAGGAACTTTGTGTTTGCTCAACACCTAATCAGGATAATCCTATGATGGATATTGCAGAATATCCGGGTACTCCGATTCTTGGTCTTGATGTATGGGAGCATGCCTATTATCTGAAATACCAGAACCGTCGTCCGGATTATGTATCTGCTTTCTGGGATGTGGTAAACTGGGAAGAAGTGACAAAAAGATTCACTGAAGCCATGTAATTTATTTAGCCCGCATAGATCTGAAATACTGTTCTGTGCGGGTTTACCTTCTTTTCTGCTCCACCATTTTCTTTAATTCTGCCAGTTCGTCTCTGAATTGAGCCGCCTGTATAAAGTCCAGATCCCTGGCTGCCTTTTCCATTTTTTTCTGTGTTTGAATAATCATCTTACTTAACTGATCTTTATCCATATACTGTACGACCGGGTCCGCTGCAACAGAAGTGTTTTCATTCTCAAAATATATCTTTCTGACACCTTTTTTTGAATCAGCCACTTTTGTCTGTTCAAAGATCTCATCTTTTGACTTTATCACAGTTGTAGGCGTAATATCATGTTTGATGTTATAATCCTTCTGAATCCTTCTCCTGCGGTTTGTTTCATCAATGGCAGTCCGCATCGACTCGGTTATTTTATCTGCATACATAACCACTTTCCCTTCTACATTCCGGGCTGCCCTTCCTATAGTCTGTACAAGAGACCGCTGATTTCTTAGAAAGCCTTCTTTGTCCGAGTCAAGTATGGCCACCAATGACACTTCCGGAAGGTCTAAACCCTCCCTTAAAAGGTTTACACCCACAAGTACATCAAAAACACCCAAACGCAGTTCCCGTAATATTTCGACCCTATCCAGGGAATTGACCTCAGAATGAATATAACGGCACTTAACACCTACCTGTTCAAGGTATTTAGTTAATTCTTCAGCCATTCTTTTGGTCAAGGTTGTGACAAGTGTTCTCTCTTTTTTACTGACACGTTCATCAATTTCACCCAGGAGGTCATCAATCTGGTTTGTGCTGGGCTTCACGACCACCTCGGGATCAAGCAAGCCTGTTGGCCTGATTATTTGTTCCACAACCACGCCTTCTGATTTCCTCAATTCATAATCTGCAGGTGTGGCGCTTACAAAAATGGACTGATTGATTAAAGATTCAAATTCATTGAACGTTAGGGGCCGGTTATCCAATGCCGCTGGTAACCTGAATCCATAATCCACTAGATTTACCTTCCTGGACCGGTCTCCACCCCACATGGCCCTTACCTGCGGTATTGTTACATGGCTTTCATCCACTACGATTAAGAAGTCTTCAGGAAAATAATCAATCAGGCAGAATGGCCTGTTTCCAGGATTTCTTCTGTCAAAGTATCTTGAATAATTTTCGATACCGGAACAATAACCCAATTCACGCATCATCTCCATATCAAATTCTGTCCTTTCCTTTATCCTTTTAGCTTCCGGAAATCTTCCTTCCGATTCAAAATGGTTAATTTGCAAAATCAGGTCATCCTGGATTTCCCGGATGGCCAGATTTAACTGGTCTTTCCCCGTAATGAATAGATTGGCAGGATATATAGAAATGGATTTTTCATCTTCCAGCTTTTTGCCGGAAAGTGGTGATATCCGGTGAATGGATTCGATTTCATCATCCCAGAAAATAATCCTGTATCCAAAGTCTGCATAAGCAACGAATATATCTACCGTATCACCTTTTACCCTAAAGGTACCTCTGCGGAAATCAAGTTCAGCCCTGCTGTAAAGAATGTCCACCAGAGCATGCAATAGCTTGTTTCTGGGAATACGATCCCCAACCGACAGGCGGATTATATTTTTGCCAAACTCTTCCGGATTTCCTATGCCGTAAATGCATGAAACCGAAGCCACCACTACAATATCCCTTCTCCCGGAAAGTAAAGCTGAAGTAGCGCTTAACCTTAGTTTTTCAATTTCATCATTAACAGATAGGTCCTTTTCAATATAAAGATTTGACGTGGGTATATAGGCTTCGGGCTGATAATAATCATAATAGGATATGAAATATTCTACGGCATTATCAGGAAAGAATTGTTTAAACTCCCCGTAGAGTTGTGCAGCCAACGTTTTGTTATGGCTTAAAACGAGGGTTGGCCTGTCAACTTCGGCAATTACATTGGCAATTGTATACGTTTTGCCGGATCCGGTAACGCCCAGCAGTGTCTGGCTTTCCTCGCCCTGCATAATTCCTTCAGAAAGCTGTTTAATAGCCTCAGGCTGATCCCCTGTGGGTTGGTATTCACTTGTTAATTTAAATCCCATTTTTTATTCATTCCATATATCCCAGGATTTTTCAGCTTGCAGTTCAAGCATTTCAAGCCCGTTTTTGATCCTGGCCCCGGCTTCCCTCCCTTTTTTCAGGAAAAGTGTTATTTCAGGATTATATATTAAGTCATAAAGATAAAAATCTGAATTCAATAATTCGTATGGAAGGTGAGGCGCTTCATTCACATTTGGATACATGCCAAGCGGGGTGGTATTAATTATTAAGCGGTGATCCTGAATAATATCAGTGTTATCAGTCAATTCATAATAATCATAATCTGCTTTAGCGATATCCCGGGATACTGTACTATATGGAATGTTACAATCATCAAGTACAATCCGGACTGCTTTGGCTGCTCCCCCGGTACCAAGCACCAGAGCCTTCAAGTTGGGAATACTATTACTTATCCATGTTTCAAGAGATGTCCTGAAACCATAATAATCAGAATTATAGCCAGTTTTACTTCCATCAGACAGTATCTTTATCACATTGACAGCACCGACTTTCTCTGCGCTGTGATCGAGACTATCAATATACTTCCTCACTTCTTCCTTGTAAGGTATAGTTACATTCAAACCCTTTAGATCTGGATAGGAATCAAGGAGGGCAGGGAGGTCGTCTATATGTTTAATTTCAAAGTTATGATAGACTACATCACGAATCTTTTCCTTTCTAAATTTTTCGGAAAAATATTTCTGTGAAAAAGAATGAGACAAAGGATACCCTATCAATCCGAAGATTTTCATTATGCTGTTGTTCTTTTTGCGAATATTTCGATAACTATTACCAGGGCGATACCTAAAAGAATGAAAATGGCTGAGCCCCATGTTTCAGAATTCCCAATATCAGGTAAGTACCAGGAATACCCTTCGATAATCATTTTACCCTTTCTGATAACTATTTCACCGGAGGCATCCAGAAGATATTCCGGCTCCTTCCAGGGCCAGATGATTAACAAGGATCCCAGAATAAAACCAGTCAGCACTCCAATTGTTTGGTCTCTGAAACTTTTTATCAGGAAGGAAATAATTCTGGACAGTATTATGAATCCGGCGATGCTGCCGAGCACAACAGGAAGCAATACCTTCATATTTAAGTCCGGGACTGCTTCAAGGAAAATCAACTGATAATTGCCCATCAATATCAGGACAAAGGATCCAGATAATCCAGGAAGCAGCATGCTGGCCATAGCCACAATACCGCATAGAAAAAGATATAAAGTACTCTCATTTCTACTGGCCGGATTTAAATAAGTGATCACAACAGCTATAATTACACCTGCGACCACAGCCAGGAAATTCGTTAAATTCCAATTTGAAATCGTTTTACCAACAAAATATATGGATGCAAGAATAAGACCAAAGAAGAAAGCCCATACATATACCGGATAATTATCAAAGAGAAAACTAAGTATCTTACCCAGACTGAGAATACTGATAAAGACACCGGCAAACAACCAGAATAGAAATTGAAAATTGATATGTTCTGAAAATGATTTAAACTTTAATCCAAAGAAGAACCTGATGGCTTTTATATCAAATGCTTTTAATGAGTTGATCAGATCCTCATAAATATTAGTAATAAAAGCGATAGTCCCTCCTGATACCCCGGGGATAACATTTGCGGCTCCCATAGCTATCCCTTTCAGGAATAATAATATGTTGTTTTTCACAATACAATCAAATTAAAAAGATCGAAGCATGCACCTCGATCTTCATGTTGATGCAATTATTGATTTATATATCTTTTTGCGACTTCAGAAAATAATCGAAAGTATCTCCCCTTAATCCCAGGCGAATAGTTTCTAATGGTAAAATTTCATGTGGAGGAATATTACCCAGATTTACGTTGGATCCTAATAACTTTATGAACCATACTTGCTGTGCTTTTTGAGGCGCTTCCCATATAATCTTTTCGAAAGGAATCTTAGTTAATATTTCTTCGACCAGACCAGATCTTACTTCACCGCTTGATCTGAATAATCCAACAGTTCCACTTTCTCTTGCTTCCCCGATAACTTTCCATGATCCCGCATCGAGTTCAGCCTGCATCTGGACGATCCATTTATAAGGGGGAATTATCTTTTCGGCATCTTTAGATCCAACTTCAGACAAAACAGTTACATATTCTGATAGCTTGTTAATATAATCACACTTAATATCATGATCCAGTTCAATGGAACCGTCCGAAACTTCGGCATACTCCATATCATATTTCTCCAGTACCTTTATATAGTCTTCAAATTGGTTCCTTACTACAAAAGCTTCAAATAAAGTCCCGCCAAAATAAGTGGGGATTCCTAATTCCCGGTACAGGTTTAATTTCTCTTTTAAATTTGGGGTTACAAAGGATGTTCCCCAACCTAATTTTACTATATCTACGAAATCACTTCCTACACTTAAAAAATCTTCAATTTCTCTAAGACTCAGTCCCTTATCAATTGCCATAGTGCAGCCAGTTTCCCTTGGTTTTTCAGTCCTGTCTGGAATTTCCTTTAAAGAATAGTTCATTTAAAAATTTTCTTTTCTGTATTGATCAATAATTTTAAACAATGCTTTCTGCGTCTGCAATTTAGGAAAAAATTCAAGTAATACGGTATGGTTTTCAAAATTAAGGACTAGTGCATTTTCGAGATAAACAAAGGCATCTTTGTATTTTCCAGCTGCGATCATATACGCAGTAGCCCTGTAGTAAAGGTCTGAGTCATCAGGTATTTGTTCAATGCCTCTTTGGATAATAGATATTGCCTTTTCAAAATCTCCCTGCTCATAATAGATCTGCGACCACTTCAACCAGATGTCCTTGTTTTCAGGATCCAGTAAGCACACTTCTTCATAAGCATCCAGGCTTGATACGATATTACCAAGCTTGTATTCTGTCTCGGCTACAGCAGTCCAGTAATCAGCATTTTCGGGATCAAATTTAAGGGCCTTGTTTAGAAAATGTATGGCTTCATACCATTTATCCTGAGCATTCAAACATATTCCTACCCCAAACCAGGCCTCATCATTAAAATTATCAAGTTTGATGGCTTTCTGATAGTATTTAACCCCAAGTTCATATTGCTCAAGTTTCTCATATGCAACAGCAATACAGCAGGAAGTCTCCGAAGATGGGCCCTCAATATCCAGGGTCTTTTTATAGGAGTCAAGGGCCTTGGTATATTTACCCAGGGACATATAAGTGTTCCCAAGATTAAAATGGGCAGAGGCGAATTTTTCATCGATGGCTATTGCAAATTCATATGCATTGACTGCCTCTTCAAAATTCTCCAGTTTATTGTATACAATTCCTAAATTATACCAGCCATATTGAGAATAGGGATCTTTATCTATAAATTCATTATAATAAGAGATACTTTCTTCCAGCTTTCCGGTGATATCAAGGCAATAGGCTAATTCATATAATACATTTTCATTATTCAAATTTACCTTGAGCGCCTTCTCATAATTCAGGATTGCTTTATCAAATTGTCCTGAATTCTGGTAAGCCATTCCTATATTATAGAGGATCTCATCTTTTGCCTCACTATTTTCAAGGATTTTTTCATATTCTTGTATAGCCAGTTTATGTTTACCCATCAATGAATAAATTGACCCTTTAACAATCAGAATTTCTTCATCATTTGGCTGATAGATCAAGGCACTATCTAACAATTCAAGCGCTTCTTCATATTGTCCCAGATTTGACAGGACCTGGGCTTTTGCAAATTTCAACTCAGTAGAGAATGGGAATCTTTCTATTGCAATAGAACATACGTTCAGGGCTTTATCAAATCTCTTTTTATTGTTGTAGTGTTCAACAATAATCTCAAAATCCTCAGCAGGGAAAAAATCTAATCTTCCTCTTTCCAGCTGTTCTTCAAATTTCCTGACCAGTTGTAATGAATTTGAATTTGAATTATCTTTTTCTTCCATTAAGATACTGTGGATTCTTACTGGCAAATAGCCCTTTTTCTATCCTTTGCTCTAATGCAAATATGATCCAACTTGAGCAAAAATATGGGATTTTTATGAGAATTTTCTACGCGTTTTGTTATTGAAGAAAGTTATGAATTCAATAGCCTTGAAAACCAGGGTTTACGTGCCTCTCGGTAATATCCACTTCCATATCCATACCCGTAATGTATGCCTTTTGTTCTTTTCAAACCATTGACAATAAGATAAAGATGCTGGAATTCATGTAAATCATTTATTTTTCCCAGGAATTTTACAAACTGCCTCTTGCTATATTCGGGTCTAATAATATAAATCTTGATATCGGCCTTTTTCATTACAAGTAATCCATCAGTAACTATCCCAACCGGTGGCGTATCCATAAATATCATATCGTATCTGGATCTTAGATCACTAAATACAAGGCCTGCCCTTTCAGACATAATCAATTCAGATGGATTTGGTGGTATTGGCCCTGATGCCAGAAGATCCAGATTATTGATACCGGAAGGTATCAGACAGTCATCCACCTTATCATTCCCAATAAGTATGGTGCTTATGCCTTTCTCCTTGGGAATATCTTTAAAGATTTTG
The DNA here is from genome assembly GCA_965365715.1 of uncultured Cyclobacteriaceae bacterium. Lineage (GTDB taxonomy): Bacteria > Bacteroidota > Bacteroidia > Cytophagales > Cyclobacteriaceae > JAGTVG01. The sequence continues at coordinate 9,838 of CBDUCT010000017.1, forward strand.
TTGAATTTTGGTTTTCGCAGGTCCATATCCATGAGCAATATCCTTTTGCCAGACAAGGCAAAAGCAGCTGCAAGGTTCAATCCAACAAAAGTCTTACCTTCACCACTTACCGTTGAAGATATTGAGGATATAATACACCCGTCCTCAGGTAGAACGAATTTCATGTTTGTCCTGATCGAACGAAAAGCCTCACTGATGGCTGATTGCGATTCTTCCTGAATAATGATCTTTGATGTTTTCAACTTTTCGGCAAAATAGAAGGGAACAGTGCCGAGTACTGGGATCTCTGTAAGCCTTTCCAGTTCTTGAATTCCTGTAATTTTATCAAATGATAAATACCCAATTCCTATTATAAAAAACACTACCACAATCCATGCTACCAGTCCGATACCATATATCATGTATTTTTGTGGTTTTAAAGGCCTAGACGGAAAACTGGCACCAGAAAGGACTTTAAAATCTGTGACTGTCCCAGCAATCGCCAGCTGGAATTCAGCTTTCTTCTGCATTAAAGAAAGGTAGAATCCTTCGTATAAAGCATAATATCTTTGACTTTTAGCATACTCTGTGTTCTTTGATGGCATCCCAACAAATTTGCTCTCCAATTTATTTCTCTGTTCTTTAATAAGATCCAGCTGTTGGCTCAATTCATTGTTAAATTCTATAATAAAACTTTTGACCCTATTGTATAATACATTGATCTCTTCTGACCACTTTCTGTATACCAGTGTATTTTCATTATGGGAGATTAATATACTTTCGCGTTTTTCTATCAATTCATTCAAACTGGCGATTTCATCGATCATATTCTGGGGCAGTGTTTTATAATCCGATATCGCAAGATTAATTTGATTGCCATTAACTATTTCATCCTGAAGTTCATTAATTCTTATTTGCTTTTTCCTAATCAGATATTCCTGGGAATCAAGTGAATTAAGAGAAATAATCGTTTCTGACAGGTTGCTATTAAGATCTATCGATTTATTGCTGATTATGAACCGTTCAAAATAGTTTTCAAAATCGGAAAGCCTCTGTTCTGTAGATTCCAATTGCTGATTAAGAAACTCTATTCTTTGAGAGTTCGCTTTATTCTTTTCTGCTTTCGTATAGTTCAGATAAATTGTATCTATCGCATTCACAAGGTCTCTAGCTTTATGTCTGTTATACCCTTTAAAAGATATCTGGATTGTATTGGCATTAAGATTAAGTGGTACTACACTCATATTTTTCCCGATAAAATCCAGGAGATATTGCCTGCTGTAAACATAAAAATAAAACTCGTTGTCCTGAATGCCGTGCTGATAGAATTCCGTTAACTGAATCTCGAAGTCAAAAAATTCTGTTTGGATTTCTTCCCCGAAATTATGAGTTGATTCATAACTTTGTCCACCGATCTCATAGGAGAGGCTGAATTCACTTATATTTAACACATCAACCCTGAACGGAATATTATAAACCCGCTCATTTTTTATTATTTTTTTAATTGTAAATGGCGGATTATTATACCTTTCATCGAGTAAAATCTTACCAATGGTATAAATACTTATGTCAAGGTTCAGTGCATCGATAATTTTATTGAAGAACAATTTTGATTTGAGCAATTCCATCTCACTGGATAGACTGTTAAACTGTTGCTCATCATCATATTCCTGTAAACCCAAAATGGAGGCATCTCTTTTAATATTCAGCTTAAGGATTGAACTGGATTCATATAATGGTTTTGTATATCGAATAGAGAGGAATGATATAATAACAGTAATGAATAAAAGGAAAAGGATCCATGGAATTGATCTCTTTAGTACCAAAATAAATCGATCCTGATCAAAGGAAACTCCTTTGTCATCCTGTTCGATTTCCTGTATAAATTTATAGTCCTCCAATATCAAGATTTAATTTCCGAGAGCCTGTATGGCAACAATCAAAGCTACAAGACTAGCCAATACACTAACTATAGGCAATATGTCACGGGTACCTTCTGAGAATCCCCTAACTACGGGTTCAACATAAATGATATCTCCGGAATATATCTTAAGGTCAGCTTTCATCATGCCCTCAATCGTTGACAGATCAATAATTTGAACTTCAGGATCTTTCAAATCCCCACGTATAAGACGGATATTCTGCGCCTTGGAATCTTTTTCCAGTCCTCCGGCCAGTGCCAGCACTTCAAGCAGGTTCATATCTTCATTGGTAAGATTAATCACTTGCCCTCCCGGTTTACCGAGAACAATTACCCGTTTGTTTTTAAAGCCAACAATTACGTAGGGGTCTTTATAAAAATTTGAGAACCTCTTTTCCAGCAGTTCTTCAGCCTCACGGGTAGTAAGATCCTCAAGCTTAACCTTTCCTACCATCGGTATTTTAACCATGCCTTCTTTATCTACAAAATACCGGACTTCCTCGCGTTGAATATTATTGTTCGCTATTTCGCCCTGTAAAACATAATCAGGGTCAATGATGCGTTCACCTTCATTGGTGTATACTCGTATCTCCAGCTGATCATTGATCTGTATCCTGTAATTTCTTTCGGCCAGGATTTTAGAATATTCCAAATCCTGCGGATAGCTCCCTTCCTCAGTTTTAAACATGATATGCTGTTTATAGCTGGAGCATGCCGTAAATAGCAATAACAGCCCTATTCCCAAAGATTTCCGAATAATGGGATTATACAAGTCCATATTCAAATATAGAATACTCTGGCAGATTTATTAAATATTATTATCGATAAAAGACTTGAGGGAAGGTAATTCAGAATCTTTTTTTGACAGGATAGGATTTTCTACAGGCCAGCTAATTTTCAGATCCTGATCATCCCATCGTATTCCCGTATCAGCAGGGGCATGATAGTATGCTGTGCATTTATATTGCAGGATGCAATCTTCCAAGGCAACAAATCCATGTCCAAATCCTTCAGGGATATAAAACATATTATTCAGCTTACTATCGAGGACAACTGATATGTATTTACCGAAAGTATCTGAATCCGGTCTTAGATCAACTGCCACATCATACGCTTTACCATAGGTAACCCTTACAAGCTTTCCCTGTTCATAGGGATTTAACTGGAAATGAATGCCTCTGAGTACGTTTTTATATGAAAAAGAATGATTATCCTGAATAAAGGGTTTTTTGATTCCAAGTTTTGAGAAAGTCTCGGCCCGAAATGATTCGAAAAAGATACCACGGTCGTCTTTAAAGATATCAGGAACCATCTCAAATGTGTCACTTATATTAAAATGTTTTACTTCCATAAAATCTAATCCATTACCAATCCCATTCAGGCAACATAATTAACAAGTTCCTGGTATTTATTGATAACTACATTTTCATCATAAGACCCCTCAACCAGCTCACGACCATTTTTCCCGAAGGCCTGTCTTTCCTTAATTGAGAGATTATACATTTTTAACATCTTATCCGCCAGATCATCAACATCTTTCAAACTACATAAAAATCCGTTATAATTATCTTTGACGACATTATTACATCCAGCAACATTTGTGGTGACAATAGGTCTTGCCATACCAGCTGCTTCCAGAAGAGTCCGAGGTGTGCCTTCACGATAAGAGGGTAAGACAATACAGTCGGCATTTTTAATATAGTTCCTGACATCAGGGACTCTTCCAAGATATTCAATTAATCCATCGTTTATCCATGAATTAATAATTTTGGCAGGAATACCCCTTTTATGTTCTTCATCAATAGCACCCAAGATCTGGAACCTGGCCTTAATGCCCTTCTTCTTAAGTATTTTAATTGCTTCAATATATTCAAAAACTCCTTTATCATGAATTAACCTCGATATTATGAGAAAAATAAATTCCTTATTTTGAGGCAATGTTGCCGGTACAAATTTTGAAAGATTGATTCCTGAGCCAGGTATGAGTTCGGCAATATCTTCCGCTATTAATTTTTCATCAATAAATAGCTTTTTATCCTGATCATTCTGAAATAACACCTTAGCTGGAAATCGGAAGGCTATTTTGTACATCATCCTTGCAATAAATGATACAAGACCTTTATTAAGAAATACCGTGCCCAGACCACAGACATTATTGATGGTTGGAATTCCAAGCAGTTTTGCCGCTAAAGTTCCGTAAATGTTTGGTTTAATGGTAAAATGAAGAATCAAATCCGGTTTAATTCTTCTATAAATCCTAAATAACTCAATCAGAAGTCCAGAGTCCTTTATCGGATTTGCACCCCGGCTATCCATGGTTACTTTTTCATACTTGCAGCCTATTTCCTTCAATTTTGAAGAATAATCATCATAAGGAGCGACGGCTATGATCTCATGTCCCCCATTTATCAATGACCGGACCAAACCCAATCTGAAGTTATAGATATTCCAGGATGTGTTTAAAACAATCGCAATCTTCACTGCTTATATTTAAGTAAATATAAAAGATCCTAATAATGTAAAAGACTTATGGTATTTACCTGAATTGAACAAATCACATTATTAGTTAAGACAAACTCCCAAGTAATTTCTTAAAATCGCTTAAAGATAACTAATTTTGTACATATTCAAAATATAAATTCACATTTACAACCTTATAGATTGAAACATCCCGGAAAAGAAGAGACAGCTGTTTTAGTTGCATTGATTAACAGACGACAATCAGAGGAGCAGACGAAAGAATATCTGGATGAGCTTGCTTTCCTGGCCGAAACGCTTGGGACAAAAACCATTAAAACGGTTACGCAAAAACTTGACACACCTGATGTTACCACTTTTGTGGGCAAGGGTAAACTGGAGGAGATCAGGGAGTATGTAAAAGCAATGAGCGTTGATAAGGTAATCTTCGATGATGATCTGTCACCATCTCAGTTGAGGAATCTTGAAAAAGTGCTAAAAACAACCATTTTTGACAGGTCCCTGCTGATTTTAGAGATATTTTTAAAGCGAGCCAAAACTTCTCAGGCCAAAACTCAGGTTGAGTTAGCCAGATATCAATATTTACTGCCCAGGCTGACACGAATGTGGACCCACCTTGAGCGGCAGAGAGGCGGAACAGGTACAAGAGGTGGTGCGGGTGAGAAAGAAATTGAAACAGATAGAAGGATAATCAGGAATCAGATTTCTGTTTTAAAGAAAAAGCTTGAGAAGATAGATAAGCAAAAGACCACACAGAGAAAAGGCAGAGGGAATATAACACGTGTGGCATTGGTGGGATATACCAATGTGGGTAAATCTACCTTGATGACATTATTGTCAAAATCAGATGTGTTTGCAGAAAATAAACTCTTCGCAACGGTTGATTCGACTGTCAGGAAAGTGGTAATCAACAACATTCCGTTTTTACTATCAGATACTGTTGGATTCATACGAAAGTTACCCCATACACTTGTTGAAAGTTTTAAATCGACTCTGGATGAAATCCGTGAGGCTGATATATTACTTCATGTGGTAGATGTATCGCATCCCGGATTTGAGGAGCAAATCGATATTGTTAATAAAACCCTTGCGGAGATTGATGCTGCTGATAAACCAACTATTCTGGTATTTAATAAGATGGACCTTTACCGTTCTTTATTAGAATCTTCAGAAGATCCAGTTTACTTGAACGGGGAAGAAAATCTAGCTTTGATCCAAAGACACTATGCGACCAGAAAAAATTTCTCCACAGTATGCATATCAGCCAAAAAGGTTGAAAATATTGAAGAGTTCAGGGAAAAACTAGGCAAACAGGTAAAAAAGAGGCACTATACGATCTACCCGAATTACATGAAGAATGAGTATTACTAGTCCAGTTCTAAATTAGTATATTCGGAGGAAAATTGAGCTTGTTTTAAGAATGAGAGTACGATTTTTGATAAAACTATGTTTCCTATCGTATACATTATTTCTATATTCCAGTTTATTGAAAGCGCAGGATATAGCCCCTCAGGTATGGAACAACGCTAATTTGGGATGGAACATTAATGACCACTTTATATTAAGAAATACACTGGCTTATAACGTTCTGCTTAGTGAGGAATTCCCCTGGAATGAAATTACATTTACAACTACTGGGGTTTATACCTTCCATAAATTTCTACAGGGTTCCCTGGGCTTGTATTTAGCTAAGACAAAGCAATCGTTAACGTTATCGAGTTTTGAGACAAGACCCTTTCTGGGATTGAGGATATTTTCCAATGTTCAAAAAAGATTTATAATATCGAACCTGAACCACATGGAATTAAGATATTTTAAATATTCTGATGAATCCACTGATTTAACAGCCCGGTACAGAAACAGAACGAATCTGGCATTTGCATTAACCAAAAAATCAATGACAAGTTCAAAGAATTTATTTGCGTTTGGTTATTTTGAGGCTTTCTATAATTTTGAAAGAGAGGTGGTTGAGCGCTTTTTTACTCAATTTAAATTCAAGCTTGGATTGGGTTATCGATTTTCACCCTCTTGGATTTTTGATTTAGGTTTAATTTATCAGGATGCACAGGATAATATTGAAATGCCTGGTCAATTTCCAACAAAACTAACCACCAACTATATAATGGATTGGGGCATATCCTATATTATCCAGTAATGTAGTGGGAAATCGTGACACAATAATGGTTCGGATTTCTATTTTTATAAATATTTGAATATAGGTCCAGATTAGATTATTTTTGCAACGATCTCAAAATTGGCCTCGTAGTTCAATGGATAGAATAGGAGTTTCCTAAACTCTAGATCTAGGTTCGATTCCTAGCGAGGCTACTGATATCCCGCTTTACGCGGGATTTTTTTTATTTACGCCCGGCTCTATTGAATGACTACCTCGTCAATAAAAAACCAGCCCTTTTCACCTTTTCCGCGATGCCACATGGGGATTCGCTCGAGAGGATGAACTTCTATCTCCAGATATCTGATTGTTGCCGGATCGAATATACACTCAAAAAACCTGAAATGACGGTCCTCCCGCCCGTCCAGTTTCTCAGGATACAGACGAGCCAGAACACGCTTATCGGACTTATCCATCCCGCCCCGAATAATAATCGACTCAGGAGGGAACAAATATGGATCAGTATGTATCATTGAACTTAGTATAACCTTTTCGATTGTTACGTCCTTTTCCCAATCTCCATTTAAAATAAAACTTTCCTCTCGGAAGGCCATCCAGGTACTGTCTCCAAAATCTCCCGGGCCCTTTTCTTTATCGAAAAGTATTGATTCACCCCTTCCTGTAAATCTCGGGTTTGGCTGGTTGCTTAAATTATATCTGTCCGGTTTCCCAATCGTTTTAAATATAGTCATTGAATCAATTGGGCTTGGTTCCCATCCGGGCCGGGCTGCATAAAATTTGAGTTTTAAGCTTTTATCAAACTTCAGGCTATCCTCAGCCTTTTCAGATGATTCGTCCGGATCTGATCCGTCTGTGGTATAAAAAACATCAATGTCCTGGAGAGGATGATTTAGTTTTACACTTGCTGTCTCAGAGAAAAAATAGATTCGTGGATCAACAGTTGGAGGAGGTAATACGGATTTGAATTCCGCTGTCTTCTCAGCATTTCTAATAATGGACATACCTGATTTTGTTATCGCCATTCTCCTAATTTCCTCCTCAGAGATGTCTGTATTATATACATAAAGCCTGGATAGTTCAGGATACTCTGTAATCCGATCCAATGCCTTACCCGATATGTTGGTATCATAAATTTTCAATTCAATTAGTTTATCAAGGTTTTTAAGGCTATTTACCCCTTCATCATCCACTCCTGTTTTGCTCAGATTTAACTTTTCAAGGTTCCGGCACAAACTAATAAGGTCAAGTTCCTGATCCTGGATCTGAATGCCGCTAAAACTTAGTTCAATGATGTTATCGGCAATGGATCTTAGCTTTGATATTTCGGAGGATTTATAATTTTTATGGGGATATACGATGATCTGGAGGGCATTGGATCTGTTATAAAATCGCAGTATCCGGATATAGTTTGAGGATAATTTACTTATTTCTTCTTCAGAAATATCCGGCAGGTCTGACCATCGATAAATTTTACTATCCGCTATCAGCTTATCCATTATAGCATAACCAGGATTGGAGATATCCAGATCACTGAATTTAATATCAACAGAAGCCCCATTTGTTACCCATGAAGATATCAGTGTTATTTCATCACCGGAAAGTTGCTCCTCCTCCTTTGGTGGCATATGACCTTCTTCTTCTATAGGGCTCAGAATACTGGCAAGAAGCATACTTTTTCCATAATCATTCCGGTCGATAATTGCTCCGGACTTTCCACCATTATTAATGGATTCCATATCTGATAGGATAAGTTCCCCTTTGGCCTTATTTGAATTATGACACTTCACACATTTCCCATTCAAAATGGGTTGAATAATATGAGCAAATACAAATGGATCATCAGGCATTGCCGTTATTGGTGCCTTGTCATTGTCCGATAAGGATAAAAAATCATTTCCATGAGTTACCATTCCGCCATAATGACCAGTAACTATAATCATTACGACCAAAATCCCTTGAATCAATATCGGAGGCAAATACCTTTCCTGATCATTTTGGTTTACCCAATACCATATAACCATCAGGTATGCTACTGAAACTCCCAGCCACTGGTGTGTTAATATTAGATTGCCCTTGGCAGAACCCTCTAGACTAAGTATAAACCCGGTAATTGCTGTAATAAGAGTTAAAAATGTTGTCAGATTAAGATACCAGTTGAAACTATTATCTTTTCTCCAGTACTGAAAAACAGTTACCAGAATTAAGACAATCGGAAAATGTAATACCAGAGGATGCCACCTGCCAAGCCAACCCACAAGTCCCGGCATCTCCAGGTACTGTTCAAAAACAAGGAAGAATGTTAATAATATAACGCATGTAAAAATAGCGTAATCTAAGATCCTCTTTAAAAATATCATGTATTATACCAGTAAATCGTTTATAACATGCCCTGCCACATCCGTCAACCTGAACCGTCTTCCCTGGTATTTGAATGTAAGCTGTTCATGATCAATTCCGAATAAATGTAATAATGTAGCATGAAAATCATTTATATGAACCGGATCCTTAATAATATTATAACCAAACTCATCTGTTTCCCCGTACGATATACCTTGCTTTACTCCTCCACCTGCCATCCAGATACTGAAGCTGCGGGGATGATGATCACGGCCGTAGTTCTCAGGGCTGAAGCGACCCTGGCAATAATTGGTTCTGCCAAACTCGCCACCCCAGATCACCAGCGTGTCTTCCAGCATGCCTCTTTGTTTCAGATCCAGAACCAGTGCGGCTGAAGCCTGGTCAACATCCATAGCCTGGCCGGACATTTCCTTCGGCAAATTACCATGCTGATCCCAGCCCTGGTGATACAGTTGAATAAACCTTACCCCATTTTCAGCCAGCCTTCTTGCCAGTAGGGCATTCGCGGCATAGGTGCCCGGAATTAAAGCCTCTGCTCCATATAGTTTTATAACCGATTCAGGTTCCTGGTTCAGATCCATCACCTCAGGTACTGACATCTGCATCCTGTAAGCCATTTCATATTGTGCGATTCTGGATTGAATTTCATCATCCAGGACCTCATTATAGTGCTGATTGTTCAGATCGGCTATATTGTCGAGCATCTCCCTTTTATCCTCCCGTGTCACTCCTTCGGGATCATTCAGATATAATACAGGATCT
>CBDUCT010000018.1:0-19239 GCA_965365715.1 uncultured Cyclobacteriaceae bacterium
AATCGAACCAGGTCAACCGTTAAGGCAATGGCAATTCCGGTGGCAACAAAACTTTCCTTTGACAATCCAAAGTTTATAAGGAAGGCACTTCGCAGTGCTCCCTAGTGTCCTGATAATCCTCCGAAAAAACCACTCAATATCCCCCCAAGCCATAATTTATTTTTTGGAATAGAGAGCTGTTTTAAGTTTTTATTCAGGTCCATCCATGCAAAAATGATCATGACGCCTCCAATAACTGCATTTACAGGAATTATGGTGAAATGTAATCCCAAAATTTCCAATGGAATTTCTCTTTGGAGGCCTGTGAGATATATCAGCAGGAAGGCTCCTGCAAAAGCTGCAGGTATAGCAGATAATCCAAAACGGAGATAAACCTGCCAGTTAACCTTCTTTCCTGTCAATAGAAATTTGACAATGTTATTCAGGAAATGCACAACGGCGGTAAGACTGATGGCAATATCCACAGGAAAGAAAATGGCAAAGGCCGGTAATAACAAAGTACCCAACCCGAAACCTGAAAAGAATGATAATAAGGAAGCAATAAAAGCAACAAACCCAATGATCAGATATTCCATTTTTATAATCCTCCTACATATTTATATGTTTTGAATACCGGATCTTTTTTGCAATTCTTAGTGACTATTTGAACGAATTCCTGTGTATATCCGGCTTTTTGATGCATTAATTCGGTACCTTCATTCTCAAAGGCAATTACATGCAGGAATTTGTCAGGATTGTCTTTATCCTGCAATGAAACATATAGTCTGGATCCTGGTTCAGAAACATGAACAGCCCGTGTGAAAACTTCAATGGCTTCAACAACCTTGTTACGCTTTCCGTTTAATGCCTCAAATTCAGCTGTTTTTGTTATCATTTTTAAATAGTGTCTTTTGGAAGATTGATTTCCTGATTACCCTGTATATAATTCAAGTATAATATAATAAAATTTTCCCGGTCATTATAATCCTATTTTCTAAATACCCTTTTGCTTGATTTTAAATTTAATTTATGGGTAATTGCAAAACACATTTTTATTTGTATCTCATATGGATAATAATAAAATAATTGCACTGATTACAGATTTTGGTGACCGCGGGCATTTTGTAGGTTCTATGAAAGGCGTGATCCTGAACCTTGATCCGGATATAAAGATCTTCGATGTATCTCATAATGTCGAACCGCAAAATATCCTGGAAGCAGCCTTTACACTATCAGATACTATTAATTACTGGCCTGAAGGCACCATATTCGTCGTTGTTGTCGACCCTGGTGTAGGTATGGGACGTAAAACCCTCGCTGTAAAAACAAGATCCGGGCATATCATATTGTGCCCTGACAACGGGATCCTGACTGAGATCTGCAAGGATCCCGGTTTGGAGGATATCCGGGTTATTTCAGAAGCGATGAACAGGCTTCCCGGTTCCGAAAAGTTTCATACTTTTCATGGCCGTGACATTTTTGCCTATGATGCAGGCAGACTGGCTACCGGGCAGGTCAATATCAAAGATATCGGATTCAAGATGGAAGATGTTATAATTACGCTCCCCATTCAGGAAGCCGCAATAAAGTATAAAGCAATAGAGGGATCTATCATTAAAGTAGAACATCCTTTTGGCAATATATGTACGAATATTCCAAGGTCTTTATGTGATGAATTGGAATTCTCGGGAGGTGATATACTTCAAATAGAAATATTTGAATCTGATGGGCTGATTCATAAAGGTGACCTGATATTTGTAAATACTTTTGGAGAGGTCGATAAGGAAACTCCCATGGCTTATATTGACTCTTCAAACAGGTTGGGGCTGGCCGTTAATATGGGAAATTTCAGCAGTAATTATAAAATTAATGCGGGGCTGACCTGGCGTATACAGGTGAAACACGAGAAGCGTTAAATCTGGTTAAAAATTGTTAAATAATTTATCCCTAAAATTTTTTTGCCGTTTATTTGAATTAGATATAAATGCTAATTCTCAAGGTCATGAAATCTCTTAGTATAATTTGTGCCATATTATTGTTTCCCGTTTCAGTTTTTAGCCAGGACGATGAACTGGAGCAATCTGATAATCAGAAACCAGAGGTTAAAACAGAGACAAGGAAAGAATTTGATGAAGAGGGTAACCTGACAAGGTATGATTCTGTGTATACCTGGCAGTGGTCCGGTACTAAAGAACTAAGTGATGAATTTTTAAAAACATTCGAGAAAAACTTTGATAGGTTTCAGGGCGATTGGGAAGGATTTGGAGATGAATTCATGTCAGGATTTTACCTTGATGAGGAAATGATAGAGCATTTCAGGGATATGCAAAAAGATTTCGATTTGAAGTTCATGGATTCCCTCTTTCTGGAGGATCATTTTAAGAAGTTCTTTGATGAAGATCAGTTTGATCTGCATGGTTTTAATTTCAACGGAGAAAATTTAGAAGATATGCCTTTTGATAAAGAAAAGATGGATGAATTGCAAAAGCGAATGAAGGATTTATTTAATGGTGAATACGATGAAAGAATAAGGAAGTTCATCGAAGAACACAAAAGTGAAATTGACGAGATCAGGTACCAGATAAGAGAATCTATCCCTACCCGGAGAAAGGCTATTTAATTTTCATTCGCTTGCAGATCTTTTGAGATGAGGCAGAATTAATTACCACTTCATCTGTTCAGATATTGAAAGATCATTAACCCCAACCTCTGTTTAGACACTAAAATTATTTGCTGTTACATCTATTTAGATATGATAAAAACATTTGCCTGCACATCTAATCAGATACGACAAAACATTAATCTGTACATCTTTCCGGATACAGCATAAATATTTGCTCCGAAACCTGTTGAGATATGATAAGTATGTTGTTCTCTGGCGGACAGTTTGACCGGTGATGAACAATCTCTCCCACCCCGGGAATTTTACAATTATTTGATTGCCAGAGGTTTGCCGCTTTGGCATATAACTTGCAAATTTGAAATCATCAGTTAAGAACTGAGCAAGATACGTATGCCCATAAGATATCCCATATAAAAATCATCTGATATGTTAATAAGTTTTATAAAGATCGGGATCCGTAACCTGATAAAAAACAAAGTCTACAGTTTCATAAACATATTAGGGTTGGCGGTTGGACTGGCAGGATGTATTTTGATCGGATTATTTGTCGAGGATGAGATATCCTATGATAAATTCCATGAAAACTCTGAAAATATATACAGGCTGGCACTTGAACGCATTTATCCTACCCACTCTACATACTATGCAATCACCCCACATTCTTTTGGTGATGTCCTGGGAGAAGAACTTCCTGAAGTAGAGCAGGTTGTCCGGCTTTTTAATTTCGTTAATCCCGTTGTTATCCGGTATGAGAATGAGCATGGCGAAGAGTTGGCCATGGAAGAAAAACATGTATTGCTTGCTGATTCGAATTTCTTCAAAGTTTTTACCATACCCCTGTTAAAAGGTGACAGAGAAACAGTAATGCGGGGTGCGAATAAGCTCGTCATGACTGAATCAACCGCTAAAAGATATTTTGGTGATGCAGATCCTATCAATAAGATCCTGGTTACGGGGGCAGGAGAATTTACTGTATCAGGAGTTTGCAGGGACCTGCCTGAGAACTCCCATTTCAAGTTCGACATTATCGGGACCCTGAATACACTGGATTTCTTTAATAATATGAATTACACTGGATTTTCTGCCTACCAGTATTTAGTGCTCAATGAAGGGGCTGACCCGGATTTACTTGAAGAGAAATTACCTGAAATCGTTAAAAAATACGCCGGCCCCCAGATCCAGGAGAATTTAAGTATCTCTTATGAAGAATATATAGCAGCAGGGAATGGATATAATTATTTTCTGCAACCCCTAACCAGTATCCATTTACAGTCACAGTTGGAAAACGAGATGCAGGTCAATGGAAATATAGCCATAGTATATATATTTATTTCCATTTCACTCTTTATATTGATTATAGCCTGTATAAATTTCATGAATCTCGCTACTGCGAGATCTTCTGAACGGGCAAAGGAGATCGGGATCCGCAAAACGCTGGGATCTTCCAGGAAAAAGATCATAGTCCAGATAACATTAGAATCGATCATTATAAGCCTTATCAGCCTGGTCATCGGTGTATTGATCGTCAGTTCATCATTACCCTATTTTAATCAACTGGCGAATAAAACCCTGCAGCTAAACCTGGAAAGTCTGATCCTGCCTGTATTGCTTGGTTTTGCCATACTTGTGGGTATTCTATCGGGCTTATACCCGGCCATATTTTTATCCGCATTCAAACCTTCCGTGGTTTTAAAGGGACGATTTGCCTCGGGTACCAAGGGTATTTGGCTGAGGAACAGCTTGGTGATTGTCCAGTTTTTTATTTCTATCGTTTTAATTGCCGGCACCTTGCTTATTTATAAGCAATTGAATTTCCTCCAGGAAAGGCAGCTTGGGTTTGATAAGGATAATGTGATCATCATTGAACGCGCTTTTGCATTAAATGAACAGTTTGATGCCTTCAAAGATGAACTGCGGACATTCAGTTTTGTGAAAAGTCTGGGCGTCTCAAGCTCAATTCCCGGCAGGGATCAATTCTTCGGTGCTTTCTTCCAGGTTAATGAAGGATCAGAAGTATTGACCACCAAGAATATGATCATCGACGAGGACTATATTGAGACCCTGAATCTTGAGATGTTGAAGGGGAGGGATTTCGATAGAAATTTTGAAGATTCATTGTCGCTGATTATTAATGAAACAGCAGTTAAAGCGTTTGGGATAGAAGATCCGATTGGTGCCACCCTTACCACTCCCGCAGCCGGAGAAATACCACCAGTTACCTTTACCATTGTGGGTGTTATAAAAGACTTTAACTTTCAGTCATTGCATACTCAGATAACACCTCTTACGCTCTGGTATGCCAATAACAATGCACAGTATATAAATATTAAGATGAACTCCGGTAATTTTTCCTCTGATCTGTCAGAAATAGAAGCACTCTGGAAGAAATATGTGCCTGATGAACCATTCAAATTCTCATTCCTTGATCAAAATCTGAATACACTTTATGAAGCTGAACAGGATTCAGGAATGATCATGTTGATATTTTCTATTCTTGCTATCATAATAGCCAGTGTTGGATTATTTGGCCTTGCCGCCTATACTACAATTCAACGTAAGAAAGAGATTGGTGTTAGAAAGGTTATGGGTTCTTCTGTCGGGGGTATCATTAGTCTGCTTTCAAGGGATTTTGCAAGGCTTATCATTATTTCATTTCTTATAGCCTTACCATTAGTATACTTCGGGATGAGTAAATGGCTGGAAGGGTTTGCCTATAAGGTTAAAATCGCCTCTGTCTACCCCGCAGTAATACTTATAGCAGGTATTATTTCATTTGGAATTGCATTTCTAACAGTCAGTTATCATTCCATTAAAGCGGCAGTTACCAACCCGGTTGACTCACTCCGATATGAATAGACCATTCAATTATTTAGTTCAAAGAAAAATGATTAAACATGCTCCTAAATTATTTTAAAGTAGCCTACAGGAACCTCATTAGAAATAAAGTTTTTTCAATCGTTAACATATCCGGCCTTGCATTCGGCATGGCAGCCTGTATTCTCATCAGCCTGTATATACTGGATGAACTAAGCTATGACACCTACCATGAAAATAGTGAACGGATATACAGGATATCCAGGGAATTCTTAAATGATGACGGCGTTACAAATTTACATCTAGGGCAGATCGCTCCACCTTTTGGTCCCCTTATCGATGGTGATTTTGAAGGAATTGTTGAATATTCGGTCAGAATGCTGCCCTCAGGAGGATCTCTGATCAGTTATGAGGACATCCACCTGGAGCAGGAGGGTGTATTTTTCGCTGAACCAACATTATTTGATATTTTTTCATTCGAGGTCCTGAAGGGAGATAAAAGCACCATGTTGACTGAGCCGAACAGTGTGGTCATATCGGAATCTTTTGCAGAGATCTATTTTAAAGGGGTTGATCCAATTGGAAAAACGATGCAGTATGACGATATGCTTGATCTTAAGGTGACAGGAATTACCGCGGATGTCCCACGAAATTCTCATTTTCACTTTGATTGCCTGATCTCTTTTATAACCGTCGAGAATTATTTTGGACGAGAAAACCTGATGAGTAATTGGGGAAGTAATAATTATGCCACCTATATATTATTGAAAGAAGGGTATGATCCTGATGAACTGGAAGCTGAATTCCCTGAGTTCCTCAACCGCCATATACATTCCGACAACTCTGATATAAAAGCCTCGGACTGGACCAGCCTGAACCTGTGGCCTCTAACTTCAATACATCTTCATTCCCACCTGGATACCGAACTGGAGACCAATGGTAACATTACTTTTGTAATTATTTACGGGGCGATAGCATTATTTATACTGCTAATTGCCTGCATCAATTTTATGAATCTTTCCACGGCACGGTCCCTGAAAAGATCCAAGGAAGTGGGATTAAGGAAGGTAATGGGAGCCTACAGGTTCAATTTGTTTAACCAGTTCATGGCTGAATCGGTTATTTATTCCTTCCTGGCCGTGATCATCGCAATGATCCTATCTGCCCTGGTACTTCCCTATTTCAACAATTTCGTGGAAAAAAATCTGGCATTGAGCCTATTATTACAGCCTAAACAACTTATGGTTTTAATCCTTATAGTCTTAATGAGTGGTTTTGTGGCTGGCAGTTATCCTGCAATATTTCTGTCTTCATTTCATCCTGTCAAGGTGATCAAGGGAACGTTATCTGATAAAAAGAGCACACTTTCTTTCAGGTATTTACTGGTTATATTTCAATTCCTTATCTCAATCGTTCTGATCATAGGTGTAGGCGTAATAAACGACCAGCTGGAATATGTTAAATCAAAGGAACTCGGATTTGATCGAGAGAATATTCTTGTACTGCCTGCTAGTGATGAGATATTCAATAAATATGAATTGGTAAAATCCAGATTACTGGAACATCCTGGGATCACTGAGGTAGCCATGACCAGCCGCGTTCCCTCAGGCCGGCTCCTGGATTCAAATTCCACCAAGGCTGAAGTTAATGGTGAACTCAAACCAATACCCTTCAGGGTGGCAGATATCCACGTCGATCATGATTTTCTTAACGTACTTGGAGCAAATATTCTTGCCGGCAGGAATTTTGATGAAAAAAGAGCCTCAGATTCAGTAGGAGCATATATTTTGAATGCGACTGCCGTAAAAGAAATCGGTTGGAGCAGTGCTGAGGATGCGATAGACAGGGAATTTCATTATGGAAATACTGCGGGCCGGGTAATAGGCATCGTACAGGATTTTCACTTTGAATCACTTCACCAGGAAATCGCACCTATGATATTTCTTATAACTTCCGGAAGAAGGACAAGTGTGATGATCAAGTTCCAGGATACCGATAAAAATGAAGTCTTTGAATTTTTGAAAAATGAATGGGCTGCACTTCGTCCTAATTATCCATTTACCTATTATTTTATAGCAGAAAATTTTGATAATCAATACAACTCTGAAGACAGGCTAAGTAAACTGATACAGTATTTTTCAGGTCTTGCTATACTCATCGCTGTCCTGGGATTATTTGGTCTTGCATCCTTTTCCACCGAGCAGAGAACCAAGGAAATTGGGATACGAAAAGTAATGGGCGCTTCCGTGACCGATATACTGCTGTTATTAAATACAACGTTCCTGCGATTGGTACTAATTGCTTTTGTGATCTCGATACCTCTGGCATGGTGGGGAATGAATAAATGGTTGGGTACTTTCGCCTATCATACAAATGTCAAGATAGTCACCCTTTTAGTATCAGGAATTATTGCTTTTCTTATCGCTGTACTGACCGTTAGTTACCGCACCTGGCGGTCCGCAAATACAAATCCGGCGGTTACATTGAAATATGAATAAGTTCGATTTCTGAATGCACTTTTTTTTGTACAAAATACCCGGTGAAAAAATACGGAATCTGGTAATAATTTTCTTGGAAAATAAGCTACAAAAGCTCTAATTCTTTATTCGGATTTCAGGGTGGAATGTTTAGTGGAATCAGTCAAAAAAAGACCCCAAAAACTGTCCAAAGTACTTTAAAATTACACACGTAATATGGGCCTTGTTTTTTACTGTTTTATAAGATCTAAAACTGGTTTATATTCCCGGCCATACTATAAAGTATAACTTTATGTAAAACCAGGTAATAATCAATTGTTCAGCCCATTGCTGTAGGGGAAGGATTCGAACCTTCATGGAGTAGTTAGTCCCGCCATCAGCGAAATTTGTCCTATTTTTCTCCACCCTCGAGACAGGAGGGCATGGCTGCCTGTTTCATCACCCTACATTTTTATAAATTTCAACAAATGTAACGAATCGACCATTTATATAAAATAATTTTATTATAAAATTTAAAAAAATATAAATAATATAATTTTAATACGTTATTATTGAAATAATCATAATCAAAATCCTCAAAAAACTAAAAATTTTTGTAAATTTTTTGTAAAAAAATGTCCTCAAATTTTTGGAATATAAATTTTTTTATAAATTTGTAGAACATAGCTGGTTGAACAAAGGACTTGAGTGAAGGTAGAAACCCCTTCTATCTCCTCAAGTCTTTTTTTTATGTCTTTTTTTTTAAAGGCAATACTGATGATAAAAACCACCTTATTGAACACCTGGATCACAGGTTTTTTAATGACCGGATATTACATGTTCAGGCGACTGGTTTTAACGCCAGGTAGTAGGGAAATTTATCATGGAATTTAGGTCAGGATCTGAGTGAAAATGTGACGAAAAAATCTCCGTTTATTTCACCGCCTTCAGGAAAATTTAGTCTTTGATATTCTCTCCGCAATATTTACAAAAATTTGCATCCGCATCATGTCCTGATTTATTGCAGTTCTTACAAGCTTTCTGGTTCCTCATTTTCTGCTCATGTATGAATTCACCTGTAACAATACCAGTAGGGACGGCAATAATTCCATAACCCAGGATCATGATCACGGAAGCCATTACTTTACCGAGCAATGTGATAGGTATAATGTCGCCATAACCCACGGTGGTTAATGTTACAATTGCCCAATAAATACTAGAAGGAATATTGCTAAAACCATCGTTCAGATGACTCTCAAACAAATACATGAAAGTACCCAGGATGATCGTCAGACTGACTACTGCAACAAGGAATACCACCACCTTAGGTATACTTGCCCTTAAGGCAGTATATATTGTTCTCGCTCCCCCCATATATCTTGCCAGTTTGAGGATCCTGAATATCCGTATAAGACGAATTGATCTTATCACAACCACTGCGTGGCTACCCTTAAAGAATATATTGAGAAAGGTGGGCGTGATCGCAAGGAAATCGATTATCCCCAGATAACTGAATATATACTTGAATGGTTTGGGGGAGGCGATGATGCGTGCAATGTATTCTATGCAGAACATGATTGTAAATACCCATTCTATAATTTTAAGCTCTTTCCCATAATGAATTGATATACTTGTTACACTTTCCAGCATAACTGTCACTATGCTTAGAATAATTACAATGAGAAGTATGATGTCAAACGTTTTTCCCGCTAATGTGTCAGTACCGAAGATGAACATGTTCATTTTCTGTCGCCATCCGGTCAGTGGAGTACTTTCATTTTCAGAAGATCGATTATTCATAATTATCAATTTGTATTCAGGATTTTGTCTATATCGTTAATATAAAGAAATTTAAATTTAATTCTGATTAATTTACTTTTTATACATTTTGGGCATTCTTTTGTACCTTGTAATCAAGGAAAATCGTTTTTAGGACTCTTATAATTTATTGGTCGTTGTGGATAAACTCTATATCCAAAAGTTGTTAGTCCGGATTGCGCGACATTCTGATGAAGAAGCTGCGAGGGAGTTCTTTGAGATTTTTCACCCCAAACTGGTACGATTTGCAGCCGTTTACATTTCTTCGGCAAGTATGGCCAATGATCTTGTAGCTGATGTTTTTTTAAAGCTTTTCAGGAATAGGAGTAAACTGGAGGATATTAAAGATATCCAGTATTATCTCTATAGATCAGTAAAAAACCAATGCATAACGTATTTCAAGAAAAGAAGAGAGGAAATTTCGCTGGATAATTTTGAGGATACGGGTTACACTTACGAGATAGTAAATCCTGAAAGCGAATTCCTGACCAATGAGCTATCTGCCAAGATTGAAGATGTAATCAACAACTTCCCGCCAAAGAGAAAGATCATTTATAAAATGGTGGTCATAGATGGTCTTAAATATAAGGAGGCGGCTGAAATACTGGACCTGTCGGTGAAAACTATCGAAAACCACCTGGCATTGGCCGTGAAAACGTTGCGTGAAAGTATAAGGGAATACTTAGGATCAAATGATGCAAAATTCAGTGGAAAAATTTCAAAGCATAAAAATATTTAGACTATTGCTTGGGGGTTTATATAAAAATAAGGGTCTAGTATAATAGAGACACAGTCCTGGAATATATGACTCCTAAAAAAGCAAATATTGATCGAATCATATCCAGAACCCTTGCAGGTGATGCCAGTAACAGGGAAGAGAAGGAGTTAAAAGACTGGATCCTTGAAGAAGATGAACATTACCTCGAATTCAAAATTCTACAGGAATCAGTCTTAAAGGGATTTAAGGAACGAAAACTTTTAAATACAGACAGCACTTTTGAAAAAGTATGGGAAGCGGAAGAGCCTGTGAAAAAGAGTTCTCACTTCAAAATTGGATTTTCTGTTTTTAAGACGGTTGCAGTCAGTGCCGCCGGACTCGCCCTGATACTTCTCAGTGTATTTTCCTACAGGCAACTGGTTATAAACCAGGAGATTTCTCAGGTCAACGGCCAGCCTGTGATGATTGAGAAATTCAGTCC
The DNA here is from genome assembly GCA_965365715.1 of uncultured Cyclobacteriaceae bacterium. Classification (GTDB taxonomy): domain Bacteria; phylum Bacteroidota; class Bacteroidia; order Cytophagales; family Cyclobacteriaceae; genus JAGTVG01. The sequence continues at coordinate 10,890 of CBDUCT010000018.1, forward strand.
GATGGGACAGATATCGAAAGTATTCCTGCCCGATGGTTCCCTGGTCTGGTTAAATGCTGATAGTAAGTTACAGTATTCTTCAAACTTTGGAGAGAAAACCAGGACTGTTTCCCTCACTGGGGAAGCATATTTTGAGGTAAAACAGGATCAAACTAAGCCTTTTCTGGTAAAATCAGGTAACGTAGCGATAACAGCTACCGGTACTTCTTTTAACGTGAATACATTTTATAATAATAGTGATATCGAAATTGTTCTTGATGAAGGGGAATTAACGATAGAAAATCTTTTTTCTTCCTTGATTCCGGGAATGCCTTTGAAAACAACCCTTGTGCCCGGGGAGAAAGCAATTTATTCGCTCAGGGAATCCTTATTTGATGTTGATGATATACAGGATTCATATGACTACACCTGCTGGAGGGATGGTGTGTTATCATTTCGACATGCTGATTTTGAAACTGTCGTCAATTCACTTGAACGATGGTATGGTGTGGAATTTACCTGGGATGGGGAACCTGACAAGGGCTGGAATTACACCGGCGCCTTTAATAACGAATACCTGGAAAGCGTATTGAAGTCGCTTGGTCTGGATGGACAATTTTCGTATGAGATTAACAATAATGCTGTTCAGCTTATCTTTTCCGATAAGTAGAACTTTTAATTAAATGAGTTCTTTTAGGTTTTTATTTTGGTATGGCCATTAGTATTTAACGGACGGGCCCCGGCAGTAAATAGCATCGTTGAGATTATACATTTTTTAGATAGTTAATAGCTGCAAAAGCAAGTTGTCAAGAGATTTAGGCTGCAATAAATGATTGACATACAGAAAACCCCAATGCCGGGGTCTGGCCCAATGGCTTAAAAGAATACTTGTCAGCTCTTTTTTCTAAATCCCGGAATGGTTTTATTATTTCTTTTCATCCTGGCAACATAGATGTATCCTATTGGCGCCAGCAGAATAGTCGGAATAGTGGATTCAAATGGTTTGGGCGTTCCTTTCATACTGTGCACAAGGTATACCAGTCCTACTGTAATTACTGTTGCTGCGATCACAGAACATATATAAGCCAAAATCTTGTTGTTGATCCCCGTTACAATCAACTCCAGGATCTTAAGAATTATACCACCGATAAAAAAAGTATATAGACCTTGCTTCATAGCGGCTATGGAGGCCAGAAATGGGCCATGATCGGCATTGATGTAAAAAACTACACTACCCATGAACAAGGCGCCAATTATTCCCAGCTTTACATCTATCAGCTGATTGAAAATATGCACGAATCTATTTGATGCCAAAACATACTTTTTTGAATCCATACCGATCGAACAATAAAAAATTATCTGAAAGGATTTTAAAATACAAGATCAAAATAAGTAAAGATTTCATCAATACTGGGGTACAAATTAAACAATGTTCGATAAAAGTCCAATATTTAATCGTATTACACCATGTTCAGGTAATATATCAGTGGCATTCTTTCATTGAATCAAATGACTTATTCCCGGATCTTGAATACAGGAAAGGTCCGGAAAGATTTTTTATGATCTGGGGTTGATTATTCCCGTTTTTCTTTCCATAATGCAGCTAAACAGATTAAATATCCCAATGAAACACAAGACAATCATTGAGCCTTTCAGAATAAAGATGGTGGAAACCATTCAGATGACAACACAAAAGCAGAGAGAGAAATATTTAACGGAGGCATATTTCAACCCGTTCTTATTGAAAAGCGATAAGGTGATCATAGACTTTCTGACGGACAGCGGCACCTCCGCCATGAGCTCGGAACAGTGGGCCGGGATCATGCGAGGCGATGAATCCTATGCCGGTGCCAGAAGCTGGGAAAGGATGAGAGATGCTATTCACGACCTGACCGGGTTTCCATATATTATACCTACGCATCAGGGCCGGGCTGCTGAAAGTATATTGTTTACCCTGCTGGGTGGAACCGATAAGGTTTTTATAAGTAATACACACTTTGATACAACACGGGCTAATATTGAATACAGCGGTGCTAAGGCGATAGACTGTATAATCAGCGAGGGTAAGATACCTTCGTCTACTTATCCTTTCAAGGGCAATATGGATATTGACCTACTTGATAAAAATATTAGGAAATATGGTCCTGAAAATATAGGTGCTGTAATTCTTACCGTAACCAACAATAGTGGGGGCGGACAACCCGTGAGCATGCAGAATGCAAGGGATGTTCAGGCGATTTGCCGGAAATATGATATTCTGTATTTACTGGACAGCTGCCGCATAGCTGAAAATTCCTATTTTATAGCCTTACGTGAAGAAAAATATAAAAAACGGACCTATAAGGATATTGCTGCTGAGATGTTTTCCCTTGCCGACGGGACGATAATGAGTGCAAAAAAGGACGGTCTGGTAAACATGGGGGGGTTTATTGCCTTGAAAAACAAGGAAATGGCTGATGCCTGCACCAATCTTCTTATCATTCGAGAGGGCTTTGCAACTTATGGAGGACTCTCAGGCAGGGATATGGAGGCCATAGCCCGGGGATTAGTTGAAGTTTTTGATAAGGACTATTTGCATTACCGCATCAGAAGCACAACCTATCTTGGCGATAAATTACAGGATATGGGAGTGCCAATAGTCTGTCCTGTTGGAGGGCATGCCGTCTATGTCGATGCAAAAGCTTTCTATCCGCACATACCCGTGGAAGAATATCCCGGGCAGGCTCTCGTTTGTGAGTTATACTTACATGGTGGAATACGCTCTGTGGAAATAGGATCGGTAATGTTTGGGAAATATGACAATTCCGGCATTCTTATTCCTGCCGATATGGAGCTTGTCAGGCTGGCTATACCGAGAAGAGTATATACACAAAGTCATATTGATTACGTAATAGAGACTTTTGGATTTGTAAAAGAGCACAAAGAGAATGTATCGGGATTCAGGATTACCTATGAGCCAGAATTTTTAAGGCATTTTACGGCACACTTTGAAAAGATAAAACAGAGTTGATTTTTAAAAGTTAGCGTACTGAAATGTTGTTTAATGGAAAAATATATTAAGACTCATATAGGATCAGGGATTGGTTTTTTTTTGTAAAAAGACATTGCCGCAAAAAAATTTTCGTCAAAAGCAGCTTATTTATAATTATGTGCCCACAATGATACCAAGTTTCTTCCCCAGCTCCACTTTTATTTTGTTCAGCTCAATGTTTACCTTTTGAAGCCGTTCAATCTCATCATCATCATTGAGCCGTTTCATTTCTTTCATATTATCGTCCAGGAGTTTTTTAATGACCTTATGCTTTAAACGAATAATATTTTCATACGCAGATCGGTTCAGCAGTTCCTCCTCCTTAGGGACATATATTTTCTTATTTCCCCAGTTATCGCTAATCTCATATCTTTGAGTGATAAGTTCGATAATTTCATTTTTGATTTCGGGCGGACTATTCTGTATATAGTAGTCCGCATCAATGATATGCCCTTCTTTTAATTGATCTTTGAATATCTCAAAAATTTTATTATAAACAGGTGTCTGGAATTCTACGTCCTCGAGTTCCTTCAATAGGAATTCATAAAGATGATGCTCTTCTTCGATCTTATTGAGACCGTAATTGATCAATAGGCGGATACATTCTTTCTCCTGTAATTTGATGCTTTCTTCAACTTCATGGACTGGCTCCTGTTGAACATCTATGGATTTTTCAATTAATTCTATATCAGGAAGTGGAGGAGGCTGGTTCTTGGCTTTATTTCTTTCAGCAATAAGGATCTTATTCAATTCAGCAATTAATACAGCTTCATCGATCCTTAATTTCCCACTCGTTTCCTTGATGTAGATGGATCTAAGTACCGGATCCGGAATTTTAGAAATACTCTGAACTATATCCCTGATAGTCTGGGCCTTCTTGATAGGGTCTTTCAGGGCATCCCGTGCAAATAGTTCCGCCTTGAAAGAAATGAAATCCTTTACATTAGATTCAAGATATCCTTTGAATCCGGCAGATCCGATTTTGCGTGCATAACTGTCCGGATCCTCACCGTCGGGGAAAATAACCGTCCTGACATTCAAACCGGAAGCGAGGATCATATCTATGCCCCGGATGGAGGCCTTTATGCCGGCTTCATCTCCATCAAACAATATGGTTATATTATCAGTATACCGTTTGATCAATTTGATCTGTCCCTCAGTAAGCGAAGTGCCCGATGAGGATACCACATTCTCCACCCCGGCAAGATGCAGGCCAATAACATCAGTATATCCCTCAACGAGATAGCAGTTTTCGTTCATCCTTATCGCCTGACGGGCCTGGTAAAGGCCGTATAATATCTCGCTTTTATGATAGATCAGCGTTTCGGGAGAATTTACATATTTGGGTTTGTTCTTTTCATTCGTCAGTATCCTGGCCCCGAAAGCAATAGGTTTGCCTGTTAGATTATGAATCGGGAATATGACCCGGTTCCTGAACCTGTCATAGACCTTTTGATCTTTTTTTATGATCATTCCGGCCTTTTCAATAGTACTTTCATCGTATTTCTTTTCAATGGCTTCTTTGTAAAAAGCATCCCATTGATCAAGACTGTATCCCAATTCAAACTTACGTATGATGTCATCAGTAAACCCTCTTTCCTTAAAGTAGGTTAATCCTATAGATTGTCCTTCTTTGGTTTCCCAGAGTGTATTTATATAGTATTTATTGGCAAAATTTGTAATTATATAAAGACTGTCCCGTTCATTCTGTCGCTGGATGTCCTCGTCAGTCTCCTCCTTTGTCTCAATCTGGATCCCGTACTTTTTTGCCAGGTAGGTCAAGGCCTCAATATAACTGATCCCTTCCATTTCCATGACGAAACTGATGGCATCGCCTCCTTTTCCGGAACTGAAGCATTTATAGATCTCTTTAGCCGGTGAAACAAAAAATGAAGGTGTTTTCTCATTCGTGAAGGGACTCAATGCTTTATAGCTGCTTCCCGATTTTTTCAGGCTGACAAAATCCCCGATCACATCAACGATGTCGATGCGTGTTTTTATTTCCCGTATGGACTCATCACTGATCTTCAAATTTCATGCAGATAAGGTGGAAAAGTAAAATTAAATTTATTCCCTGATAATGAAAATTCCCAGAGAGAATATATGAATATTTTTGCAGTGTATTAAACTAGTGTATAACGCTCTCCTATTTTGTCTTCAGCAATTTCTTACTCTTTTTTAAGTTATTAGCTGTCTTCTTGGCAAATCCTTCCAGTGCAACGTCGATATCCCCCTTGTTGTAAGCTGTGGATGTGTGGGAGTATATCAGGCTTTTATCTTCAAGCCGGAATAAGGATGTTTCCAGTTCGAATTTGGTGTTTATGCGGTCATATCCTTCACTATATCTAAAATAGACTGAAAAATAATTATGTATTAAATAGGGTGTCCCCTGGCCAGGGGCAGGCCCATAAGTCATCTTTGCATTTACCCTTTCTTTTTTTAAGTCGACATCAACTACTTCAACGACCAGTAGTCCATCGAATCCATTGTCCTCCAGGGCCGTTATAATAGTATCTGCACTTGGAATATGGGTGACTGTAAAGTACTTAAAACTTTGAAGGGCCTCAAATCCACTATCATTGATATAAAAAGTGATCTCACTTTCCACTAACTTCCTGTTCTCATAATTAGATCCGAGATACATAACCATGATCTTTTCCAGTTTATCATCCTTTCCGGAATTCTTATCCTGGGCAGATACATGGATACCGCTAATCATGAGGAAAAACAGAATAACAGAAATTGACGGTAGCGTTTTAATCTTGAGTGCTTTCATAAAGAATATTATTAACCTGCAATTTACTCCATTTTGATACAAGTTTTCCTAATCGGTGGAAATAATGGAATTATTGCTTCAGATTCGATATGAGGAAAACAATCATGAGAAATTAAATGTTTCTAAGCATATAAATGCAAACCTTCGCTTATTATTATTTAGATTAAATTTAATTAACTTTACATTTCATAAAAAGTGATTAGAAAAGTGATTAAAAAAGAAGATGTACTAAAGGCTTTAAGTACAGTCATTGATCCTGATTTTAAAAAAGATCTTGTTTCCCTGGGGATGATCAAGGATGTTGAGGTTATTGACCATAAAATATCTTTTACAGTTGAATTAACCACACCGGCATGTCCCCTGAAGGAAATTATCCGGGGCGATTGTTTAGAGGCTGTAAGCGGGATTGCAGGAGATGGATACGAGATAGATATTAATATGTCTTCCAATGTAACATCGGTAATTGATGAATCTCCGATGCTTCCTGATATAAAGAACATTATTGCCGTGGCCTCAGGAAAGGGTGGGGTTGGAAAATCTACAGTAACTACAAATCTGGCCATAGCCCTGGCAAAGTCAGGTGCCAAGGTCGGGTTAATCGATGCAGATATTTTTGGTCCTTCAATCCCCACTATGTTCAACTGCGAAAACGAGCAGCCCGAAGTGATCCAGAAGGATGGAAAAAATATGATTGTTCCTATTGAACAATATGGAGTTAAACTTATTTCCATAGGATTTCTTTCACCCAGTGATAGTGCCATTGTGTGGCGGGGCCCTATGGCTGGTTCTGCCTTAAAACAGTTTATGTCCGACGCAGACTGGGGAGAACTGGATTATTTATTGATTGACTTGCCCCCGGGCACAAGTGATATTCATCTGACCCTTGTACAGTCCGTACCTGTAACTGGTGCCGTTTTGGTTACTACCCCACAAAAGGTCGCTCTTGCTGATGCTATTAGGGGATTTCAGATGTTCAAACAACCTCAGATCAACGTGCCCGTTCTTGGGATCGTCGAAAATATGGCCTACTTCATTCCTGCAGAACTGCCTGATAATAAATACTATATTTTTGGAAAAGAAGGAGGGAAGCGATTGGCTGAGCAATATGATGTGCCTTTATTAGGGCAAATACCATTGGTACAGAGCATCAGGGAAAGCGGGGATGAAGGCTACCCGGCAGTCCTAAGGGATGATATCACGAGTACTGCATTTGTCAACCTGGCGCAGGACCTGGCCCGAAGGGTTGCCATTAGAAATGCAACACTTGATAAAACCGAGGTTGTTGAAATTAAAAATTAGAAGCTATGAATTCTGATACACCTGAAAAAAAGAGATTATATGCAGAAGTGCTGGCTGCTCTTGATAAAATCCGCCCGTATCTGGAAGCGGATGGTGGTGATGTTAAAATCGTCGAGATCAGTGATGACTATGTAGTCATGATAGAATTACTGGGTGCCTGTGGTTCCTGTCCGATGTCAACAATGACCCTGAAAGCAGGTGTGGAAGAAGCTGTCAAGCGTGAAGTTCCGGAAATTAAATCAGTTGAAGCAATAAATATTACTCCTCTGGAGTTCTTATAATAAATAATTTAACCATAAGCTATTACCTCTAATTTAATTTTCTGTATTAATGATCTGAAGAAGTGGTGTCAGATGATTCCCCATTATTCAGATAAAATTTGAGTTGATCATTATTTGTTTTATTGATAATTATTATAAAGGAATCCCGGATAAAGACTAATTTTACCCGGATTATGTGTAGTATGCAATTTGCCAGGGTCTTATTAACTTGTATATCGGTTTTTGCCGGGATGTTAGGCCATGCCCAGGAACGTTGTGCCACAGTTCCATACAATGAAGGTTTAAATGATAAATTTAATGGATTGTATGATGTCGGTCAGTTCGAAAAGTGGATGGATAATAAGATCCGGCTAAAAGAATCTTTCCCTCAAATAAATAAACCTTCAGCTGAAGAGGTTTACCGCATTCCAGTTGTCATCCATATTATTCACAATGGAGAATCTGAGGGTCAGGGTGTAAATATTTCCGATGCGCAGATCTTATCCCAGATACAGGTATTAAATGAAGATTACAGGAGGCTGAATGGAGATACCATTAATACTCCGGAAATATTCAAACCAGTTGCTGCAGATACGTATATAGAGTTCCGCATGGCAGAGCGGGATCCGGATGGTCAGGAAACGGATGGAATTGTACGTGTTCAGGGCACCAAGGACGAATGGAATGCACAAAACTCATCAGATAATATTGAACTGAAATCCCTGAGTATGTGGCCTCCTGAAGATTATCTTAACATATGGGTCACGAGCCTGGCAAATAACTATCTGGGTTATGCCCAATATCCCATTACAAGTCTCCCCGGCTCGGTTCCACCCTTTGACCGTGAAACAGATGGAGTGGTTATCCATTATATGGCCTTTGGTTCAAGAACTTATGGTTCATTTAATTTATTTAACAGTTATGACAGGGGCAGGACTACAACACATGAAGTAGGTCATTATCTGGGATTACGTCATATCTGGGGAGATGTAGTCGGATGCGATG